>CAYJDZ010000023.1:0-14900 GCA_964368955.1 uncultured Mariniplasma sp. | reverse complement strand
AACCAACGATGAGGGAGTCAAAGTCCCTTGCCTTACCCCTTGGCTATGGGCCTATAATAGAATGGGGCGGCTGAAGGGAATCGAACCCTCGAGTGTCGGAACCACAATCCGATGCGTTAACCACTTCGCCACAACCGCCATGTCTATTGCGCAATTTCTATTATACAATATTTTTCATATTTGTAAAGGCAAATTGTGTAATTTTTTGGTTTTAGTTGTGTATTTAGAAAATATCATGTATTATATCTTAGGAAAGGCGTGATTTAGATGATGAAATGGATTGGAAGATCAATTTATATCTTAGTTCTTCTATTTATTTCTGTAAGTGTATATAGAATCGCATATACAGCAAAACTACAGAATTACTATGAAGCAGAAATTAAAGATAATATGGATGATCAAGAAACTTTATTAAGAGGTCTTAATACACTCTTAACAATTAATTATTATAGGGAATCCCCTGTTCTTTACCATTATGAGAGTGCAACAGGTGATTATCAATTTGATCTATCTACCTATGCAATAGGAATCACAGCTGATAAAAAGCCTTATAACGGCATGATGTTTGTCATTAACAATATTAAAATTAAAAAAAATGGTGAACTCTTAGAAAATCCTATCATTAAAATGTCAGTCACCTTAAGTGATGCGACTTTACTTGTTAATAAGGATTTTTCAAACACTGGTAGTGTTTATTATGATCCTGCACAACCTTTTAGCATCTATAATGTGCCTGCACTATTTTTATTTGATGCCGAAAACTATCTTCAAGTTCCTGATACAACCGATCAGTTCGCAAGTATTGAAAAGATAACTTTAGAATATTCGGATGGTAAATTAAATAATGATAAAGAATTGCTATTTGATGAAGTCATGTTATTTGTGGGTTCTAAGACTGAATATCAAGGTGCAGCTCATTTTAAAGATAACAGTTTTGCTATTGATCAATCATTTTATCAAATAAACGCTCAATTTGGCGCAGACGGCCTTACACAAGATGATATCGATAACTTCAACCTAGTCACTGAACAAGATGACTTGAGCCCTTATAATGGTGCGATTTGGAGCATATTATCGATTTATGTGGTTGCAGTTTCTGTTGTGACTTACTTCTTATTCTTCCATAAGTATGTTAGAGCAAGATTACAAGCGAAAAAGGAAGAATCTTATCAAGGCAGTAGCAACAATAAATCAGAAACAATATTTAAGGATGAACCCTTTGATTCTAAAAAAGACGGAAAATAAACTTTTCGTCTTTTTTCTTCATATTTATAATTGCATTTCTTTCCTTGCTTATGCTATACTTATACTTGCTGTTAGGGATATGGTGTCAATGGTAGCACAGCGGTCTCCAAAACCGTTAGTACGGGTTCAAATCCTGTTATCCCTGCCATATGATCTTATAAGGACAATTATGTTGTCCTTTTTTTATTGATATTGTTCATATAATATAAGTCTCAGGTATATTATTGTAAATTAGGCTATTAAAGTGTAAAATAACACTAAAGATTTATATTTAAGAGCAAGTAAAAAACTCATGAAATTGAAGGTATCAATTATGAATGTTATTGAACTTAAAGATTTAACGAAATATTATGGCAAAGTTAAAGGATGTAAAAATGTTAATTTTTCGGTTAAAGAAGGAGAAATTTTTGGATTTATTGGACCTAACGGTGCTGGTAAATCAACAACCATTCGCTCAATGCTTTCTTTAATTTATCCAACTAGTGGATCGGTGACTATCTTTGGAAAAGATGCGATTAAATTTGGAAGTGAGGTTAGAAAAGAAATCGGTTATTTGCCATCAGAAATATTTTATTATGACAAAATGAAAGTTATTGATTTACTTAATTATTCTGCAAGTTTTTATGATAAGGATTGTAGCGAAAGAATTGCTTATTTATCAGAGATGATGGAACTTGATTTAAACAGAAAAATTCAAGACCTGTCTTATGGGAATAAGAAAAAAGTTGGGATTGTTCAAGGACTTCTTCATAGCCCTAAACTCTTAATCTTAGATGAACCAACAAGTGGCTTAGATCCTTTAATGCAAAATAAGTTTTTTAAACTCATTCTTGAAGAAAACAAAAAAGGGGTTACCGTCTTATTTTCATCACATATCCTAAGTGAAGTTCAACAACTTTGTGATAGAGTTGCGATTATCAAAGACGGTGAAATCATTAGTATCCAAGACATTAAAACCTTACAAAATGACACCTATAAGAAATTTTCAATGACTGGGGAAAACCTTAACCATGGGAAATTCGAGATAAAAGGTGTATCAAATCTTGTTCAATCAAATGATAGCGTTACTTTCTTTTTTAAAGGAAACATTAATGAGATTATAAAAATATTGGCTGAGCTTAAAATCAAAGATGTCTTAATTGAAGAACCAACACTTGAAGAGATTTTTATGCACTACTATGAGTAGGTATCATCATGAATATATATAAATTCGAGTTTTCCATGCTCAAAAAATCAATACTAATCTGGAGTTTAGCCATACCTTTTGGTCTAGTTTTTTATATGCTATTCTACCCTATGATCGCAACTGATACAGCCGCTCTTGAATCAATCATGGCGAATTTCCCTGAAGAATTCCTTGCCTTATTTGGGATGAATTCTGAACTTCCAATATCTAGTTTGAAAGGATATCTTGCCCTAACTTTTGGAATGATTTACATCCCTATTGCCCTTCAGGCATCTAATTATGGATTTCATATATTAAGTGTTGAAGAGCGTGAATTAACTGCTGATTTCCTATTGACAAAACCAGTTAAAAGAAGTGAGATTTTCATCTCTAAAGTTCTAGCTTCTTTTACTAGTCTACTTATCACAAATGTTTCAATAGCCATATCTACAATCCTTGTCTTACTCATGATCAAAGGTGATGAAACTTTAGAGTTTAATAAAATCTTTATCTTATTATCATCGATAGGGTTTATTCAACTTGTCTTCTTTTCAATTTCAATTTTGATATCTGTTTCTCTAAAGAAAATCAGTAGTGTCTTAAGTTTTTCAATGGCGCTTGGCTTTGGTCTATATATCTTATCAGGCTTAGGCTCGATGCTCTCTTTTAAAGCTTTTAGTATTATATCTCCTTATGCGCACTTTGATCCCGCATACATCTTAGTCCATGCTAACTTTAATTGGAGCTTGGTAATCTACACACTCATCATTATCATCATCGCACTCCCGTTAAGCTATGTTCTTTACTTAAAAAGAAATATCGCATCACTTTAGGAGGAAAAACCGTGAACATTATAAAACGAGAATTAAAAGCAAATTTGAAATCTTTTTTCTTATGGTTAATTCCCTTATCACTCATCATGTATGTTGTCTCTATCGAATTCGAGACTTTTACCAATAATCCTGAAATCATAGCGGCAATGGAAAGTTTCGAAGTTTTGTTTCAAGCACTTGGTGCATCAATTGCCGATATGACAACTCCTGAAGGCTATGTTTCTTTAGTTTCTTTATATATTTTTCTACCCCTTACCATTTATTCTGGACTATTAGGCAGCAACATCATTGCTAAAGAAGAAAAGGATCGAACTGCTGAATTTATCTTTACACTTCCCGTCACTAGAAAACAAGTTGTTTCATCTAAAGTTATTGTTGCTATTATTTATTCATTATTGATGAATATTGGATTAATGTTTATGATTAGTCTATCTTATGCTAGATTTGATATCGCAAATGATTTCTTTAATTTCTTACTTCTGTTATCACTTGGTGTATTTTTAACTCAAATGATATTCTTAGGTATCGGTATGGTATTATCTAGCTATCTTAAACAATACAAAAAATCTGGGTCTTTAACGATAGCAGCCCTAGTTGGGACATTTATGATCTCTATTCTTATAACTATGGTTGATGGGAAATTAGACTTCTTAAAATTTTTAATCCCTTTTCAGTACTTTCCTGCAAATGTTATGTTAAAAGGAGAATTTAGCATCATCTATATGATTTTATCGATACTCATATCTTTGGTAACAATCTTTTATACATTTATTTTCTACAAAAAAAGAGACTTATACATCTAAGCCTCTTATCATAATTTTTAAAATGAAATGGACCAATTAAATTTAGTTCATTTTTTTATATGTTTTTCTAGAAAAGCTTTAACATTTGCTGGACTCATATCAATCAAAATATCATCATCTTTAATCAACACAGGTAAAGCAAGTACCATATATTTTTTTACCATCAGGAAAAATAAGTCGTAATTTTCATCTTTATCTACCATTGTTATATCATCTTTATATTGGTCTTTTAAAACAGTTCTTAAGTATAGTTTTAACCGACTGCAATTGGGACAATTTGGTTTTGTTAACATATATAGTTTTGACATCTTAGACCTCTTAATTATTCTTAAGTTTAGTATAACATGACTTTTGATGGTTTAAAGTCTTAATGCTTAATCTTTTTGTTCATATTTCTAAATCCCAAGTAAAGCAAAAGTCCCGCAAGTAGCGCTGATCCTGCCATTAACCAAAACATGTTCACTTCCATTCCAAATAAACCAATTTCATTGATGCCAAAATAAGGTGCCATTGCAACTGCTGCCTCATCTGTGCCTAAACTTTGGGTTAATAATTTCATGGGTTCTTCTAAAAGAATTCCTTTAAGTAGGATTGTCATATGCGTAAAAGGTATCATCGATGCAACATGTTGAACGGGTTTCGAAAAAATGACTAAAGGCATATAAATACCACACGTAAACCCTATTAAAGTACCTAATATACCTGATAGTGTTCCAAATGCATTCACAGACTTTAGTAGCGTCACTAAATAGATCATCAAAGAACCTGAGATGAATGTAAAGAAAACGATTAGACCTATTGTTGCGAATATAACTGATAAAGGAAACCAAAATCCACTAACAAGACCAACATATATAATAATTAATAACCACATAACAGTTGTAAAAAAAGTGGTAACGATAATTGAGGATACATAATAACTAAAAATGATTTTATATCTTTTAACAGGTGTTACTAAATAAGCATCCAGGCTTCTTTGTTCTAGGTCAGTAACAATATTGCCCATAATCCCTAAGGATAGTGATATTGTGTTAATGACTAAAATACCACCCATCATATTGCTTATTTTAATATACTCAATAAGTCCTGGTTTTATGAAAGCAGCATACTCAGCATTCCTTAATTCAGTAACAAAGTTTTCCCCAAGAAACAAAAAATATAGGGTCAAAAGAATAAGGACACTTAAAAATGAAAAGAAAACAGCCGTTTTATCTCTTAAAAACTTAAGCATATGTCGTTTGACTAAAGAAGTAAACTCATACATTAGCGTGCTCCTTTCCAATGACATTGATAAAGACATCATCCATGGACCCTTTAACAACTTCTAATTGTTTAATGTTATCTTTTAAATCACGAATTAAATCAAGTGTCTCTTTAGTGTCTTTAACCGTTAAAATAAACTGATCGGCAATCTTTTCGTAGGTTCTCATCATTTTTTTTAAATCTTCTTTTAACTTTTCTTTATCAAATGGAACTACTTTGAAGCGATCAAAACTATATGTTTCTTTAAGGTATGCCGGTGTGCCTTCTACTAAAATATTACCCTTATCAATAATGACGACATGGTCAGCGTTTGCCGCTTCTTCCATGTAGTGAGTCGTTAGAAAAATGGTTATACCTTTATCATTTTTTAAACTTTCTATAACCTTCCAAACCATTTGTCTAGTTTCAGGGTCTAATCCCGTTGTTGGTTCATCTAGTAATAAAATCTCCGGATTAGCAAACAAAGCTCTAGCAATTTCAGTTCTTCTTTTTTGTCCACCCGATAATGTTTTAAATCTTTGATTCTCAAAATCGGTTAAATTCAAAAATTCAGCAAGTTCATTATATCTTTCTAAGACTTTTTCTTTTGTTTTTAGATAAAGCGCACCTCTATAGATTAAGTTCTCTTTAACCGTTAAAACATCATCTAAGACATTATTTTGAAAAACAACTCCTATTTTTTCTCTAAAGTATTTGTCATCTGATATCCCGTTAATTTTAACCTCTCCACTATCTTTTTCCAGAAGGGTTGTAATCACATTGATTGTTGTTGATTTGCCGGCTCCATTTGGTCCTAGAAATGCAAAAAGGCTCCCCCTTTTTACAGCAAAAGAAATATCATTGACAGCAACGACTTCCTTATATTTTTTAACTAAGTGCTCTACTGTAAGTATCATATCCATAAACGCGTTCTCCTAATGACTCATTTTCTTAAAATAACTATTTTGTAACATCTTTATTTCTTGGATCAAAAACAAGCGTTGTTAATACTTTTAGCTCATAAATGTCATCTGTTTCAATCATTTTAATTGCTGCCATTAAAGGAATAACTTTATAGATGTTATCCATCAGTATATCAGTCATGTCATTTGTTTTATATATGTATTTTTGGGCAACATCGTATGAATCTAATCTTAAAGAGACATAGGTCTTAGCAATGTCTAATATAGGATTAGCAAGTTTCGCATGAATCCAGTCAATCGTGTAGTATTGATTCTGATAATAAACAACATGGGATGGTTGAAAATCAAAATGACATAGATTATTTTTATATTCAATTTTATTTAGAACATCCATAGCAATCTCTTTAACAGATGAACCTAATTGACTCATTTCAAGCCAACGTTTATAGACAACATGTGCATTTTCTAGTTCAAGAGCACGATAACTATGAATTTCTGATTGTAGGTGAACAAAATCGACTAACTTTGAATCCTCAAATTGATTAATTAAATGATGATCTAGACTATCTTTACCTAGGTAGAGCATTCGAATTTCATGAGGTGTTGTTTTAATTAATTCTGTAACATTTAAACTGGTATTTGCTCTTAATATATCATGAATATATATTTCTTTATCTACCCATTCTTCAGGGTAAAAATCATCGTATATTTTATACGCATGATTATTTTCAATATATACTTTTGCCATATGCCCTTGTTTAAATATCGTCTTCACATAGTCCACACACCTTATTTTGATAAATCATCTACCCATAACTTAAAAATGAAAAGTTTCAAAAAATCCTTTAAAGAAGCCTTAATCCTATATTATTAAATACTTGAGTTTAAAATGATATGCATGATGATTAAAATGAAAGTTACTGGCCCTAAGATTCTATGAGCAATGTATAGTTTTTTGTTTTTGGTTTTATAAAATAACATGCCACATAACCCAGTTGCGAACAATGCTAGAAAAGTGATCAGCCCAGTTATCCTTAATTGTCCATCGATGATGGCAAGAATCATATGAATTAAGCCAGCTATCATCGTATGAATTCCAAATAATTTATGCTTTGCAGCAATTCTTTTTATGATTTTACTGTCAGTATATCTTTTGGCACCATTCATCATTGATAACGTAAAAAATAAAACGATTAAAATCCCTAAAACTAGTAAAATAGTATCCATACATAATCTCCTATTATTTACTGATTGCTATAATATCATCATTTTCATTGATGATGATCTCTTTTTGTTCATCTAGATTATTTTTGAAGATAATCATCTGCTCACCTTCAAAATATCCCAAAACAATGACTTCCTCTTTGCCTGCGATATAACAATTATAGATCATCTCAGCAGGACTAGAAAAATAAATTGGAAACTTCATTTCAAAGAAGTGGTCTGCCTTATATGTATATAGCTCATAAGTTTCTTCTTTAGAATCTTCAGGATCAAAGGTAAGTAGATCAAGATACAAATGATATAATTCTCTATTTTTTGATAATTGAGTCATCATTCTACTGATATACTCATTGCTCACGATGGTATTATCAATCCGATAACTTTGCGCAATATCATAGTGTCTTGGATCAAGAAGTTCAATAATGACTTCTGCTTGATGTTTAGACGCTAGGTCTTGAATCGTTAATAGTGTCACTAATACTTTTGAATCATATGCTTTAGGTTCTAAGAATTCCTCAGATAAGATTAAAATGGTATCTATCTTCTTAATCTCTTTAACATGTGCTTCAATCGTTAAACGATCATTAGAATCAATAAGTGTGACGTTAATTTTTATCTGATCTTCTTTTTGAAATAAATTAAGAGAATCAAGAATAAAAGGTAATTTTTGATTTTTTCCAAAAATAACTAATTGTTGTTCTTCTATATGATATCTAGGGTTAATCACTAAATCTCTTTCAATTAAATTTCTGTCAAAATTCATTGCCAAGACGTCTTCATGATTTGCAGCAAGCACATATAAAATATCTTTATAGACATAAATGGGAATTGCTTTGTGATGGGTTTTAATAAAGTCAAATGCATTCATTTGATCAGTGTGATAAAACTCTGCACCATCAAATGAAAAAACTTCATGATAGACTTTATTTAATGCGGGCATAAGAAGCGTTTGAGCAATCAGTCTGCCCATCAGTTCATCAGAGAATATAGGTAATATTTGATCTTCCATATGTTGTTGTTTTGCAATATATTCTTTAATGAGACAAGCTGTTTCTTGTTGTTTAACTTCTACAATAATTGTTTGCTCACTTTTTAAATCCATTTTACTAACAAGCATTAGTGTTTTCATTACATGTGTGTCATATGTGTCAAGTTCTTGAACACTGCCATCTTCATTAGACAAAATAATAATTGCTTTTGATTCTTTAATACATACATCTGATAAATCAGTTTTAGAAAACACTTCACCTTGTCTAACAATAACTTTGAGTTTACTCTTTTTTTGATGGTTTTCTTTCAATTTTCTTGAAATTTGATTTTCCACAAAACTTTTATCTTGATCACTTAAGACAACGACTAGAGTAGTTAGATCATCGTGTTGATAATCAGAAATTAATTCTAATGCTTTTGAATTATAATTAAGAATTAAAATGTGTTCGTATAGATTAAGCTTACCCTTGCCTTTTCTTGCATCATCAATGATTGAAGAAAAAACATTGGCAACATAACCTATAATTCCACCTGTAAAAGTGATCATAGATGTAATGATCACTACGATTGATAAAATCCTAATTCCATCTGATAGACTTGGATCATAGAACCCCGGTTCTAACATCCAAGTGATCCCAGATTCCCATAATGCTTTAGCAACATTTTGATAAGTGTCGGGTTCAATGATTAATGCGAGTATCGATGAAAAAAACCATAAGCCTATATTAAAAAGCAAAATGCCTAATAAAATCAGTCCTCTTGCGTTTCTTGATTTTGCAATACTTATCCATTGCTTGATTCTCTTCATTCGTTTCTCCCACTTTTAATTAAAAAATAGAATGCATTATATGAATGCTTTTTATCATTTTATCTCAAAAAAAGCTGAAATGCCAATATATCAACGATTTTAGCAATTTATTAGTTATTTTTATAGAAGTATCATCAATTTAACCCAAATAAAGCTTATTTCTTGTTATATACTATTCTTTCTTGCTCTATGATATAATATAGAAGCGATAGCAGAAACTAAGCATTTTTTTTATGTCTTAATGTATCTTTGCTTCTTGGAGGTTGTATGAACAGCAAATTTATGAACAATCATATACTAAGAGTCTTCTTATATGTCTTAGGTGTCCTTATTACTGGATTAGGTATTAATTTACTACTAAAAGCTGAGCTTGGAGCTGGTGCTTGGGATACTGTAGCAAACAACTTTAGTGTATTAACAAATATCACTATCGGAACAGCAAGTGGAATTATTAATATTATCGTTCTTCTTCTTGTTTTTTTATATCACAGAGAACTTAAATATTTGATAATCATTTTACCCATTATTGGAATTGCAGTAGCAATCGATTTTTGGGGTCTCATTGTTTTTAAAGATTTTACAATCTCTTTGCTTTGGTTAAGGTTCATTTTCTTTATACTTGGTGGATTAACGATTACGCTTGGACTTGCTTTAATGATTGTAACAAAATATCCTGCCATGGTTTATGATGAATTAACATTAACTTTAATGAAAGTATTTAAAATTAAAACTTTCTTTAATATGCGTATCTTAATTGAACTATTTGCCATTATGTTAGCAACAATCTTTGGCTTTTGGGCCGGCATTAAGTTTGGAGCAGTTAATTTAGGATCATTTTTTCTAGCTGTTGCGCTTGGTCCCATCATTACATTTCATATGCGATGGTTGAATAAACTTTTAAAAACAAACAAAATATAAATAAATATCCATATATAACAAAATGCCAGTCAAATTGATGACTGGCATTTTGTTATTTAAATCTAAAAATTAGTTTACTTGCTTGTTATTTTTTCTAATAAAATATCAAATGAAACATTTGAATCATAGGCTGCAACTTCGAAATAGTAGGTTTCACCTTGCATTAAATAAAACATTAATTCAAAATCATTTCCAGAATATGAGTCGTCAGCATAATCAATCATGTCACCATAAAGATTATATACGTTAACAAAAGGATCAGTGGTACTAGTTGATGAAAACATATAGGCGCCTGATTCTAGAGCAGTGTAGGTAAAATACAAATTATTTTCAATATAACTAACATTTTTTGTTTGATCAAGAGTTAATGGTGATGCAGTTATAAATTTTTCTGTTAAATCTTCAGGGAAATCGAAATATAAACCTAAGTCAATCATTAAATTGATAATGCGCTCAGGATCATTTTCCGCTAAATTGTTTTCATCTAGTAAAGCCAAAGCCTTAATTTCCGCACTAAGCGTATTAAATTCTTCTAAAACATCTGCTTGTGTATCATTAACTTCTTGAGCAGTAGCTCCCATTAAACCTCTAACAGTAACATTGCCAAAGATATCATCAAACACTAGATTAATTGTATCGATAATTAAAGTTTTGTTAGCTGTTGTTAAAGTTTTATCAAGTGCTTCAATAATTGCGATAAAGACACCTATATTATAAGCACTCAAATTCTCATTTGTAACGATAGCTGCTAAATCTAATGCATCTGCTTGAACCATGAAACTTGCTTGTAGTGAAACAACATTTAGTAAAACAGTTTTAATTTTAGGAGTTAATGCAGTATATAAAGCATCAAAATCAATTGAAGGATCTTCTGATTTTAAAGCAGCTTTAAGTGGTAATTTAGCAGCATTTAATAAGATATCTAATTCTACTGTAGTTATACTGCTAAACAATTGGTTATCAATCATATGGATATCTTCAATCAATAAAGCTATGTTCGTAAATAACAAATTCATTTCATTGTTTGGAGTCATACTCATATTAATTAATGTTTTAAAGATTCTTGCTTCTGAATCAATCACATATCTTAATACATCACTTGCTTTTTCACCAAACTTATCATAGACAGCTTTGTATGCATCAAAGTTTAATTTGAGTCCTTCAAGTAATTCAAGGGCTATTGCTTTTTCATCAGTGTCCATGTATTCATCATTTGTGATTTCATCTATAGCTAGATCAATGACCATAACATAAATACTTTCTAAATCATCATCAGTGATTAAATTTTTAAGTGCATCCACTTTACCTTGATTTTCTGAAGCAAATGTTTCAAGATAATCAATCACATATAATGCAAAATCAATCATGACTTCAGGATTATTTTCAAAATCATAATATCCCATATCATCTTTTGCATCATCTAGAATTGCGATTGCGTTAGTGACCAAAAGCAAATTCACATCTTCGATAATCGTTAAGAATAAGTCAGCTGTTAGATAGTGAGCTTGACCTAATTTTGTAGCATAATTCATATAAAGTGTTAAATCCGTATCTGCAAAAGTTCCACCTAAGACAAACACAGTTTTATAAACAAGTTCAAAGTCACTAGCTTCAGGTAGGGCAGTTCTAAGCAATAATGCAAGTTCATTTTTGATGAGCATCATTTCAATCATGGTAAGTGTTTCACCTGTCATTGCTTCATCTAATAAATCTATTACATTTTGAGGCATAGAATCTTTAAGTGTGAAAACAAATTCTAAAACTACTTGTAATGATCCAATAACATCTTCTCGATTATCGACAAATGATTGTTTTAATGCTTCAGCCATCACAATTTCTTCTTCAGATTCAGCAATTCTAAAAGTATCTTCTTTTATCCATGATCTATAATCTGTCGCTTGTGATACATCACCCATTACAAGATAGATATTATTCAAGAAATCTCTACCAGCAGCAACTTGATTCATTGCTGTAAAAACGCTTAAAAGATCACTTACATATCCAGGAACATCCATTGATTCATATCCGTAATCATTTGGATCAATAAAACCAAAACCATATAATACATCTTGTGTAATTTGATATACAGCATTTGTTAATGAATAATATTCTCCTGCAAATAACATCTCAACTGCTTCATATTGACTAGGAGTAGCAAAAGACTTCACATAGTTAAATTCAGCTATATAATCCGCATCTAAAATAATATCATCTAAAATTGCTTGTCTATCTTCAATTTCTTCTTCGATATATAGTATTTCGTTTTCTAAGTCTCTAACATTTACATCTAAACCGACAAGAAGGAGCTCATAAAGCATATTTGCTAAGTCTGCAGCATCCATATCATATTCATTGAAAATATCAAGTTGAGTCATCATGGCATCCAATGTCATTTCTTGTGGCATACTTGTTGTCATTTCCATCAAATCAGTAACAAAACTAATTGCATTTGTTTTTGACATACCAGCACTCATTGAAAATGCTGCATATGCATCAACCATATCAACTGCATTTAAATAAGCATTATATTCATATGAGTCTGAAAAATCACCTTGACCTAAGCCTTGTACATATGTCGGATTCATTAATTTAAGGACTGCTTCTCTTATATCATTTTGTTGAATACTCGTTTCAACAACATATGAAACATTTTGAGAGTTAGCTGATGATTTACTTCCCTTAACAGTATTTACATAAACAGCATGTGTGCCTTCAGGTATTGATTTAGTTTTTAAATCAACTGTTGTCGTAGTGACTGTAAAATTCATTGTCCCAACGTGAACAAGATAAGAGGTTGCACCAACAACTGCATCCCATGACACGACACCTGCAACGATTTTAACGTTTTTAGGCACTTCTACGACTTCTGCAGCAGGATCGATAACCACATAAGTTAATACATTAGATGGAAGAGATAGTTTGTCATCTTTAACTGCAACAACACTTACTGTATAACTACCAACAGCTAGGCTTTGTTTTTTTAAGTCATAGGTAAGAAGTGACACTTTAACTTCAGTTTGATCAATGAAAACAAGATAATGATCTGCCTCTTCAACACTATCCCAACTTAAGACACCATTTGTGATTTTTAAGTTGGCTGGGGATTCTAGATTAAAATCAACTTCTTTATTACATGCTGCTAAACCAAATATAAAAGATAAAAAAACAATAAATAATACTATTTTCTTCATAAAAATCTCCCTCTTAAAACAAATTTGACTAATTATTATAGGTGCTGATATGAATTCATGTAAATTAGTTATTTTTATTATATGCTTAACCTCTAAAAAATGCAATTAACTTGAAATTCAAATATATGAATAAAAACTCATATTAGGCCTTATTCTAATAAGCTTTGATGATCTCTGATGCTTTAATTTTTAACACTTGATAAATGAATATCATATATTGAAGCACAAAAACTATAAAGACAATATAACTGCCTGAAAACATAGGATGAATTTGATATTTAAAAGGTTCATATTCACCAAATAGCAATCCAAAATCGGCAAGTTTACTCGCAATCGCAGCATATCCAATAGCTGCGCTTAAATCATAGATCAAAAATATGATTAACCCTTCTAAAACCAGAGTCATAATCATTTTTTTCTTGGCATAACCCATTACAAACAGCTTTGCGTAATTGGGTTTTAAATCATTGAATAATATTTCTTTGTGATTAATCATCGCAATGATAAAACAAAGAATAATTAAGGAAAGAATATAAGTAATATAAACTGTTGTTTTTTCCATATTAATTAATAATGAACTCATTTGCTGATCAACGTCAATAACTGCAATCATTTTATCGCTATATAAATCAAAAAGTATATCTTTTAATAAATCCTTGTTCTCTTCTCCATTAACAAATATCGCATTATAAAATGAATCTTCTAAAATCATTTGATGCATATTTGTGAATGCTAAATCTCCTAATTCTTTTTCAAAGAAACCACTAATATAAAAATTTTGATCCATATATCTAGGGTTTACATCAATATGAACTAAGTCTCCTATTTTTAAATCATATATTTTTTGATATCGATCCGGTAGCAAAATTTTATATGTGCTCAAATCATTGAAATCATCTTGCAAAGTATTTTCTAAATTTATATTAAAATATGTTTCGATGTCTTTGTAATCAATAGAAACGAGCTGTTTAATGGTGTCCTGGTAGTCATTTAAGTATATTTCATCAAATACAGCTACCCTTTGAGCATCATCTACATATTCTAATTGAGAGATTTCATCATAGACTTGGTTAAAATCTTTAACAATATGAGTGACAATGAAATCTAGTTCATAGTCGTTTTGATAATTTTTCGGTCTTTGTCTCATATATCCATTAGCAAACACAAGTAGCATGATGGTTAAAAAAGCGATTAAAATGATTGATGTATAATGTTTAAATGCTTTTTTAGATGTAAGCATTGAAAAATGATAGTATAAAAGGTTTTTTTCTTTTTTCTTATCCAATAGGTAAAGAATACCTTTTAAAATGAAAACCGGAAAAATGAAAATAAAAATGAGTGCAGCCATCATTTGAATAAGTACAGCATAGATTCCAAATATTTGATTAATAACCTCAAATTCAAGTAAAAGGTATCCTAGTAATGTTGCCATTAATAAAACGATATTTTTCACTAAATTGAATTTTACTTCAATACCTTGTTCTTTTGTTTGGGTCATGTCAGATACTTTATAAAAAGTTCTAAAATAATAACTAATAATTACAATAAATAATAGAAT
>CAYJDZ010000022.1:0-15006 GCA_964368955.1 uncultured Mariniplasma sp. | reverse complement strand
GTTGATATCAATATCTGTGTCTCCACATCCTAACAATAAAAAAAATAACACAAACATAATGCCGATTAATGCTAATTTCGTTTTCAAGGGATTCCTCACTTTTATATAATTATTTTGTAATATTTAATTATAGAATACGCTTGTCACAAAATAATGTCAATAGGTGCTAAATCTTTTTAAACAAATATGAAATTCAAATTGCTTTTTTTAAAAAAATTATGGTTTTTGAGCATAAAAAAAGAGCCTCTATTTCTAGAGAACTCAGTTTTTCATAGACTCATTGAAAAATTATAGTTTAACAACGTGTGCTGCTGTTTCGCCACGATCGCTCTTAGTAACGTCAAATTCTACTTTGTCGCCTTCTTCAAGTGATTTGAATCCGTCAGTTTGAATTGCGCTAAAGTGTACAAATACATCTTTACCTTCTTCTGTAGAGATAAATCCATATCCCTTGTCAGAATTAAACCATTTTACTGTTCCTGTCATTGTGATACTCCTTTTTACTTTTTTCTTGGTATTTTGCCGTTATAGCTATTACCCTTTATTAGTATACAACAAATTACTCAAAAATCAAAATAATAATTCATTATAATGTGAATAAAGACGTTTTTTCGATTAATTTGGTGATAATATCCGACTCCTAGGTAAATTTTGTCCTGATTTAATCCTATTTTGTGTTTTTACTATTATTTTATTATCCTTACTTGACTTAGGAAAGCACCTCACAAATTCTTGAAAAAAAATATCTAAATCTGTTAAATTTCTTGTTATTTTTCGCTCTTTAGAAAGCGGTGCTATAATATGACTGTAGTCCCTGTGACATAAAATTGATTATGCTGATGATCAATCGGTAAAATTATGAAGGAGGTAGTGCGGTGAAAAAATATGTGGTTTTATTACTATTTCTATCATTAGTTTTTTTAAGTGCTTGTTCCAAAACTGATGTTATTGATACCGAGAACGAGGATCCTTTAGATATTATAGTACCAGAAAACGAGGGTGATGAAATGCAAGATAATGGTTGTAGTTCAAATAAACAAATAAACTTAAATCAAACAGATACCCTAACTTCTTTAGATTTATGGACTAATAGTAATGTCTGTGATAATTTAGTTCATAAAGATGGTTATATACAATTAAATGACCTTAAAGAAAAAGGAACATTAGAAACTGAAAGCTTTTATCTTCAATCTTTTAGTGAATTAGTTCCGAGCTGGAACATTCTTATCGATGAGTATTCTAAGGTAAGTATTTTAATTGCTCTTGGCAATAGTGAAGGATATGGAACCTATTACACGATGGCTCTTTGGCAAAGCGACTATAAATTATCTTTTAAAAACCAAGAAGATGATTATGCAAAAGTATCCATTGATACAGTCATAACAAGAAAAGATGACATCGATCGCATTAAATTTAAAGTTATTTTTTCTCAAAGTGAAACTGATCAAACAAAACTTAAAAATATAAGTGTAACTACCGTTTTATCAAGTAGTGTAAATGACTTCACTACAACAAATCTAAACAATCATGAAATAACAATAACCCCAAGACAACAACTGAGTGTTCCACTCATTGGAAACTCAATCTGTTCTCCTACATCTCTATCCATGGTTTTAAATTATTATGGTTACTCAGATTCAGCGAGTCTAGTTGCTGGAAAAGTTTATGATAAGGGCAGTAATATTTATGGAAACTGGAGTTTTAACTCAAGCTATGCCGGTGGATTTAACTTATACTCAAGAGTTGAGTATATTGATCAACTATCAGTCTTAATGGGCTATATCAATGCTGATATACCTGTAGTTTTATCAATTATGACAAAAAATAAAGAAGCATTAGAAGGCAGCATTATGGGTTATCCTTCCGGACACTTAATTGTTCTAACAGGCTTTGTATTAAAAGGTGATACTTGGTATGCTATCGTTAACGATCCAGCAGAGTATGATGACGTTAGAGTAAGAAGGGAATATAAATTGGACCAACTTTTAGATGCTTTTCGAGGTTATGCCTATATTTTACAAGAAACTGAATTTAAATAAAAAGGGATAAAACAAAAAAGAGACTTATTAGATATTTAATCATCTAATGTGTCTCTTTTTGTTTATATATGAGTTATTAGCTATACCTTTTTAAATCACTTTGATTCTTGTAGAAACTCCAAATATCTATTTAAAGATTTTTTTGCTGTTGGAAAATATTGTAATGTCTTAAATTTAGGGTGGTTAATGATTTTTTTGTAGGCTGAAAAATACATTCTAGAATCACCGTAGTCAAATAAGTTCTTTTTCACTTGTGTATCAGTAATATCTAGATCAGCAACGATATTTTTTAACACATTCATATATGATAGCAATGTGTTTTCTTGCCATGAGTTTTTATTAAAATTAACAGTTGCATTTTTGGGTTGCCATTTTTGTAGCCAAGCTTTAAACATTAGTTCTCTTTCCATCTTAATCCTCACATTTCATTTGATTGTCATTACGTAAATATTATAACATCATTTCTTCTAAATAATCATTTAGTCTATCAACTGATAAAGATGCGTCGTTGCATTATATACCCATAAACTTGAGTTTGTTATGCTTATGTAATGAGTTGTCCAATAAGTTGTGTCTAAAGATGACCGAAGCGTTGTATATGTGGTCGCAAAGTCTGGATTTTGTCCTCTCATGTTGTTATAAAGTGTTATCGTGTTAACCAACACATTGGAATCTGATGGTAGAAAATAAGTTATTTCTGCTGATCTAACGTTTGTAAAAATTAGGTCGGTATCAATTATTTTTAAAACACCAACGTAAGGTTGATTACTTACGACTCTTGCTTTAAAATAACCTGTGAAAAAGACATCATTAATAGAGCTTGCTGCGCCATCTCTATTTCGTCCTATGATAGCAGATGCACCACGATCCCCACCATTTGCTGGATCGGTTAAGACTAAATTTGAATATATAACTGCTCTGTTGACTGTTAAATCTCCCCATCTTGAAAAACCTATCAATCCGGCTACGTTAGTTCTAAACCCGCTAATATTTGATTCAATATAAATATCATTCATGACAAATGCCATACGTCTATTACGCCCAACAATACCAGCTGATCCTGATGTCGCATTGTTAAGTGAAGAGTAAATCTCAGAACCAACGACTCTAATATTATTAAAAGTTGTTGTTGCGCCTACTTGTTCTGTTCTACCAATCATACCACCCGCATTAGCCTCACTTGTAATGGTAGAATCGGTTAGTCTTATTTTTGTAAACTGGTGACCATCACCATATAAAAGGCCAACAACTCCACCTGCTCCAAGTGAGTTGTCTGAGACATTCACATTGATCGTTGATGAGTTAACTGTAATATTTTCAAAATCAAGGATGACAGAATCATTGACAAATCCAATGATGCCCCCTGCATTACTACCACTTGTTGCTGATATGTTAGATGAAATGAATCCATCACTCATATCAATTTGATAACCATTTGCTGCTGCTATAACGCCACCAACTCCTGTTGTTTCCCCTGAAATTGAACCTGTTATGTTCGCACCAATGACATCAACACCTTCAATAGTGAGCGTACCGGAACTCGTATCTGCATATCCGATGACACCACCAGAAAGTGAAAGGCTTGTAATATCTGTATTTAAAACTTCAATATTTGTAAATGTGTGGCTGCCTCCATTAAGAAGTCCTATGAAGCCACCTGCTCCTAGTGCAGTATTTGTACCTGTTAAAGTTATATTACTTCCATTGATACTGACGTTATCTAAATTAAGTGTTGAAGAAGATGTAGCAACACCTATTATACCTCCAACATTCGCATCACCAGAGGCTGTAATATCTGCTTTAACACCTGCATCATCAATATCGATACTGTATCCATCATTAACACCAATAAGTCCACCAACACCCAATGTAGCGTTAGATATAGATGATGTTATGGTTGTATCAGAGATATCAATTTGATTGATGTCTAATATCCCAGTTGCTTGATTTGCATATCCAATAAGACCACCAGAAAGTGATGAGCTAGAAACTTCTGTTTCTGTAACAGTTATGTTTGATAAATTGTGGTTCGTACTTTGTAGAAGTCCTATTGCACCTCCCGCACCAAGTGAGCTTCCACTACCAGAAATAGATATGTTTGACTGATCAATGTTAGCACCATCAATGGTTAATGTTGATGCGCAAATAACTGTACCAATTAAACCTCCAGCGTTACTGTTGGCTATACTTGTTACATCTGCTTGAACATTCACATTTTCTATCGTTAAGTCAAAATCATTTACAGTAGCAATCAAACCCCCATTGCCATATAAATCATTACTATATCCGCCACTAACGATGGTATTAGCTATTGTAATATCTTTAATAATTGCATCACCAGCACCACTCAATGGAGATAGATAGCCAAACAATCCACCTGACATTACATAAAGGTTTGTCATGCTTGAATTTAGTATTGTTATATTTTCAATGAGATTTCCTGTTCCTTGCAGTCTACCAGCGAGTATACCTGAAGTATAGTTGTCATTGGTGGTATAGTTTATATTGGCGTTATCTATGATGCAATTATTTATGGTTGCTCCTTCTAAAACACCAAAAATACCTCGATAATCTTCGAGGTTAATATTTGACAGTGTTTTATTACCACAATTAAATGTCCCCATAAATCTAACGTTTTTAGTGTCCGTCCATTCAGGAGGTCATATATTTTCAAAATCTAGATCAACAGCAAGTGAATATACGCCTGTGTTCATATCTGTTGTGATCATTTCAATAAAATCATTTGTATTCCATATTTGGATGCCTTCAAGTCACTCACCAATGTCCACTGATGTATCAGAAACTTGAGCATCTCCTGTGATTGCTGAGGCCCAATATGTAAAAGTTATGACAAAATTGCTAATCGCTAAGATGAGCAATAAACTAAAAATTATAAACTTTTTACTAATCAGGTTTTTTTCATATCATTCACCAGTTAAAAAAAACCAAGCAAAAAATGCTGGTAACTGGCTATCTATTAATAAGACCCTTTAGTTTTGCGTCACTAAATCACTCTAGTTTTGTCTTTATCTAAAAAAGTATAGCATAAAATATCTAAAAAAGTCAAAGAAATTGTTTTATTTGAATTTACCCAAACATCCAAAACACTAATATTTTATATATATGGAAACTTAAAATATCGTTAAGAACAGTTAACATTCCCAACGATATAACCGTTTAATTTGATTGACATACTTTCAATAACCACTTTATTTATGGGAGCATCTGCGTATCCAGTGGCAACATTGGCGATAGCATCTAATATGTCAAAGCCGCTAATTAACCCCCCAAATGCTGCATAATCGCCATTTAAGTGAGTGCTTAATTTATGCATGATGAAAAACTGACTTGTTGCACTATCTTTTACAGATGTTCTGGCCATTGATATAATTCCACGGTAGTGAGATAAATCGTTTTTTACACCATTAGACAAAAACTCACCCTTGATTGGGCAATTCGTTTTTTTAACGACACCACCTTGAATCATAAATTCTTTGATAACTCTGTGAAATGTACTACTAGAATATGCGTCACTTTGAATATAATTAATAAAATTATCTACCGTGTTTTTAGCTACATCTGGAAATAGTTGTAACTGTATTTCTCCAATATCTTTAATCGTAATCGTAACAACAGGATTAGTTTTATTTAGGTAAGCGTAATAAGGCAAAGAAATCAAACTTGCATCTTCTTCTATGATATCTTCTTCTAAAGTATCTTCTGTTTCATCTTCATTGTTTTCTTCTTCTAAACTATCGCTATTTGATGCACATCCTGTTAAAGTTAATACTAATACCATAATCAATATATATAATTGTTTCATTCCTGTCATCCTCCAAGTTATACTTTGAACCTTTTCTATTATATCATGTCTTATAATTTTTAACATTTTCAATATTTTCAATATATTAGATACTGTTAAAAAAGACTCATTTAAATTACTGTATCCTGGAGCATAGTACGCATAAAAACACTACGCTCAGTTTTCCTGTGAGTAGTGTTTAGTTAAAGTGGATTCATTTCAATCTTGTTATTCCCAAAGATACGTCATTTATCAATGCTTATTTATCTCGTAAAAGTCACAGGAACGACAACCGATAAAACTGCACCATTTTTAGTAATGTTTATTGTGTAAGTTGTGTTTTTATTATTGATTCGTTGTGTACTTTTAACAGATATCACCACATCTAGTCCACTTACAATTTCATTTGCCTTAGCAATAAATGCATTTTCTTTAATTGTATTATTAGTAGGCGTATTGCTTAAATTTGCGACTACAATTGGATTCGAAGAAGTGAAATAATTCAAGATTATTGTTTTAGCTTGTTCTACATCAATGATATCTTGTACAACGTTTAGTCTATTTTGGAGATTTGTTTTCACTGCTTCATTTGGACATGCAGTAACTAATATTTGTGCTGTATCTAGATCTGCTTGTAAGTTTGATCCTTCTGCTACAACTACTGCAGCAGTTGCTGCTATTATGTTTTCTTGATTTTCAATTTCTACGAGTAGACTATCTAGCAATGCTTTTTCTACCGTCAATAAAGCTTTTGCATCAAAGCTTAACAAATCGTAGGTCTCCAAAGCTAATTCAACTATAGCTTTATCAATGATTTCTACAGTTTCTACTGTTAGCGCTAAAGCATCAAAGTGAGTTGTTCTAAAGTTTGCGACTTGTGTAGCGGTTGGTAGTTGACTATTAATTTCAGCTAACAAACTGCTTAATAATGCTTTTTCGACTGATAATTCTGCTTTTGCATCAACACTTAATAAGTTATATGCAGCTAGGGCTGCTTCAACTGAGTCTTTATCATTTAATTCTACAGTTTCTACTGTTAGTGCTAATGCTGCTTGATATACTGTTCTAAATGTTTCTGCTTCTAGAGTGCTTGATACGACATGTTCATATATTCTGATATCATCTAAATTAATATAATAACTTGTATTCCCGATAACTGGTGTGAATCTAATGTTGACAGCTTCAGTAATATCTAAGTCTATGACGACATAAGTCAATGGGGTCACTGATACAGTATTTATAATTAAATCAGAACCATTCTTTTGAACTGTTGACCATACAGTTGGGTTTGAGTCTAAGCTATATTCAACCTTAAATGCGATACTTACACCCTTGTTGTAGTTTAATGCCCCATGATATAAAGTAATCTTATCAATTCCATTAATGAAGAGATCTCTTGATTCAAAATATGTGCCATTATTTAATGCAAGTGAACGTGTATCATTCCATACATCAAAACTAGGATTACCTGCGATATAGGCACCACTTCCATACCATGATCTGCCATTGATATCAATTACAGTATTGATTAATGTATCTTGTGTGTATCCTTCAAAGTTAAGGAAGACACTATGTTCGAAAGCAATAATTTCAGTTAGTAAACTGATTAATAGATCTTTTTCATCTGCTAATAAGCCTTTAACGTCATTATTTAATAAACCATATGCTGATAAGGCATCCTCAATGGCTGCTTTATCACTGACTTCTACTGTCTCTATTGTTAATGCTAAGACACTTGCATGATCAATTCTAAATGCTATAGCAGCATTGATAGTATCTTGTAGAATGTTGAGTCTATCTTGAAGTGCTGTTTTATCTAATCCATTGGTACATGCTGTAACTAATGCTTGTGCTAGATCTAGGTCTGCTTGTAAGTAAGAAGTTTCTGCTATAACGACAGCGGCAGTTGCCTCTAATATTTGTTGACTTTCAATTTCTACCAACAGACTATCTAACAATGCTTTTTCTGCTGTTAATAAAGCTTTCGCATCATTACTTAATAAATCGTAGGCTTCTAATGCTAATTCAACTAAACCTTTATCGCTGATTTGTACAGTTTCTACTGTTAAAGCTAGTGCGTAAGCATGATTTGCTCTAAACTCTGCTACTTGTGTGGCAATTGGTAATTGATTATTAATTTCAGCTAACAAGCTATTTAATAATGCTTTTTCTGCTGTTAGTAAAGCTTTCGCTTCAACACTTAATGAATTGTAGGCCGCTAGTGCCGCTTCAACTATCGCTTGATCGCTTATATCTACTGTATTAATCGTTAATCCTAGTGCATCTGCATGATTACTTTCAAATAATGATACAGAATCAATGATACTTTGTACAAAGTTAATTCTATTTTGAAGTGCTGTTTTATCTAGTCCATCAACACATGCTGTAACTAACACTTGTGCCAAATCTAGATCTGTTTGTGAGTAAGTTCCTTCAGCTATGATAACTGCAGCAGTTGCTGTGACTATATCTTCTTGATTTTCAATCTCTAATGATAAACTGTCTAACAATGCTTTTTCGACTGATAATTCTGCTTTTGCATCAACGCTTAATAAATCATATGCAGCTAGGGCTGCTTCAACTGATCCTTTATCACTAATTTCTACAGTTTCTACTGTTAGTGCTAGTGTAGCAGCATATACTGTTCTAAATGTTTCTGCTTCTAGAGTACTTGGTACAACGTGTTCATAGATTCTAATATCATCTAGATTAATATAATAAGTTGTATTACCAATAACCGGTGTAAATCTAATGTTAACAGCTTCAGTAATATCTAAGTCTATGATGACATAAGTCAATGGAGTTCCAGATATAGCATTTATAATTAAATTAGAACCATTTTTTTGAACTGTTGACCATACGGTAGGATTTGAGTCTAATTTATACTCAACCTTAAATGCGATACTCACACCCTTATTGTAGTTTAATGCACCATGATATAAAGTAATCTTGTCAATGCCATTAATGAATAAATCTCTTGATTCAAAATATGAACCACTAATTAATGCAAGTGAGCGTGTATCGTTCCACACATCATAACTAGCACTACCTGCAATATAAGCACCGCTTCCATACCATGATCTACCATTGATATCAATTACAGTATTGACTTGTGTATCTTGTGTATATCCTTCAAAGTTAAGGTATATGCTGTTTTCAAGAGCAATTATTTCTGCTAATAAACTAATTAATAATTCTTTTTCTGGTAATAATTGAGTTTTTGCATCAACACTTAATAATCCATACGCTGATAAGGCAGCTTCAACAGCTGCTTTATTACTGACTTCTACAGTCTCTATTGTTAATGCTAATACAGTTGCGTGGTCACTTCTAAAGGTTGCTACTTCTAATTCGGTTGCTTCGTTAACGTAATCCCATGAACCAACCGTTACCTGAGTAGCTGAAATTGCTGAGTCTCCATTTACTGAGCTTGCCCAAAAAGAAAAAGACATTCCCATTGAGAATATCAAATTAATAATTATCAAAAATGCTATTACAGATTTCTTTGATAATTTCATGTTTTTGAGCCGCCTAAATATAATTTTTACTCAGTTTATCATAAAATGTTTTAACTGTGTTGAGTTATTTGTCTTTGGTATCTTCTATTAATTATACCATTATTGAGCAAATTTAATAAATAATTCTTATCCACACATGTTTTTATTGATGTGAATTACCTAATTTCTGATGATTATCTATAAAAAAGAGTTGACATTACAAATCTAATATCTTATACTAATGATACAGATAATACAGATTAGGGGTGGTATTTTGCAAGATCAAAAAACAGATCTTTTTATAAGAATTAAACAACACTTTAAGTCCCTGATTGACAAAGGGGCTTATTTAGAAGGCGAAGGTTTACCAAGTGTTCGTAAAGCAGCTGAAAGTTTGGGTGTTAATCCAAATACAGTTCAAAAAGCATATCAATTTCTTGTTGAAGATAACTACATTGAAATCCTACCTAAAAAAGGAGCTTACGTCATCAAACAAAAAAATTCAACTGACCTTCTATTAAATTCACTGAAACAAGCACTAGATAATTACTTAAAAACACACTCTAAGAAAGAGACATTAGAAACACTTATACATTTGATGGAGGAATCAATACATGATTGAAATTAAAAGCCTGTATAAAAACTATGGAGAGAACCGGGTCCTAACTAATTTAGATTTAACCTTAGAAAAAGGTACAATTTTTGGATTGATAGGCATAAATGGCGCTGGTAAATCTACATTACTAAAGCTGATTATGGGTATCATTAAGCCCTCAGAGGGGCTAATCAAGATTGATAATCAATCTGTTTTCGATCATGAAGAGTCTAAAAAGAAGTTATTTTATTTATCGGATCAACCTCCATTTAATCATCAAATGACACTTAATGATTTAGCAGACTTATACAAAGTCTTCTATCCATTTGATCAACATATGTTTGAAGAAATTTTGACCCAATTTGGTTTAATAAAAAATCAAAATTTATCTCAAATATCTAAAGGAATGAAAAGACAAGGTTATATCGCATTAGCATTTGCTTCTGGTGCTTCCTATTTGTTGTTAGATGAAGTTTTTGATGGATTGGATCCAGCCGCAAGACTCAAATTTAAAAAACTAATGATCTCAGATGCTCATAAAGATAAAATAATGATTATAACATCTCATTCATTACGTGAGCTTGAAGATATCTGTGATACATTTGGGCTCATTGATCAAGGTCACTTCAAGCGTTATGGTGACATTGATACCGAACTCCATAAGCTTATTAAGTACCAAATCATTTTAAATGATAAAGCACCTATAACTTTAAGTAAAACTCCTTTGTACGTTCACCAAGATGGAAGAATCTTAACGATAGTCATTGATAAGTGTGATGAATTAAATGGTTATATTTCTCAAACACTGTATCATATTAAAGATGAACTACCCCTATCGTTTGAAGAATATTTTATGGTACATCAAGGAGGTCAGCTATGAAAGACTATCTTAACTACTTAATGCATAAAAAAGCTTTACAAACGATTGTTTTAGCTATGATTCCTTCTTTTATTTTAATCATAACTTTGCTAACATCCTCACTTAATAGACCTCAAGGAAGATATGATGATCCCGTGGTCTTTAACCTGTCTATTATCTTAATGATGATCGTTTTAACAGTTATTGTCATCTTTAGATTTGGGTCTCTTAGAAATGCAAAGGAAGTTGATTTATTTTATGCTCTACCTATTTCTAGAAGAAATCTATTCCTGACTCATTATCTATTTGGTTTGATTCAAGCAATCATCATATGGACAGTTATGTTTTTCCTTGGACTCATTACCCTATTCATCAGATATCCATTTTTTGTTTATTCAATTGGTCATTTCTTTATACTCTACATCGCAGTGCTTGTCTATATTGTGTTAATTTATACCTTAACTACTTTTGTTTTTTTAAGAGCGCGTAGCATTATCGATGGTATTGCGTTTATCATTTTATTTCAATTGTTTTTCCTATTTGTATCACTTGCTTTCGCAAATATAAATAATTTTAGTCTTTTATTTAATGCTTTTGTTTTTAACCCATTTTATGCGCTAGCTACCCTAGCTACATCACTCATGAAATTAGCAGGACCAAATTATACGATTCTAGACTTGCAATTAGGTAGAATTTTGTTTGCTTCTTTAGTCAATTTCATTAGTTTTTTAACCCTAGCAATCTTTATGTTTAGATATGATTTAAAAAATATAGAAGATCAAGAAACAGAATATATTGGTTCGATTAGTTCATCAAAACTTGGATATTTATTTTATATCCCAGCACTTTTGTTTCTTATTTCATTTTCTACCTTTTTCCTATTTCAAGTTACCTCATATTTAATCTTTATTGTTTTATTATCAGCAGGATTCATTGGCTTTTTCATCTATAGAAGATCACTTAAGATTAAATCTAGAGATTTATTGTATATTTTCATTCCAATGATTATTGGAATTTTATGTTCACTATTAGTTCATTAATTTAATATAATACTAAATTATGTTTTGCTTATAAAGAAATCAATAACACCCTGAGACCTTGATATACTTAGATAAATAGGTTACAATTAACTAAACTAAAGCGAGGTATTAAATAATGATTACAGTCAAAGAAGTTAAGACAAAAAAACAAGAAAACCTATTTATCAATTTCCCAATAAATTTGTATAAAGACAATGCATCATATGTGCCACCTATTTCATCAGACGAAAGAAATGTTTTTAATAAGGAAAAAAACCTTGTTCATACATATCTAACCTCTATTCGATTTTTAGCTTATAAAGATGATCAATTAGTTGGTCGTATTGCTGGTTTAGTTAATCATCGGATTAATTATGAATCAAACAAAAAGCAAGTGAGATTCTCTAGATTTGATATGATAGATGACATTGAAGTTACAAAAGCTTTGATCAATGCCGTTGAATCTTGGGGTAAAGAAATGTTTGGGATGAATGAAATCATTGGACCTATTGGTTTTACTGATTTTGATCGTGAAGGATTGCTTGTAGAAGGCTTTGAACATATCAACTTAGTTTTCACCATATACAATCATCCATATTATAAAGAACATTTAGAGCTTCTCGGATTCAATAAGGATGTTGACTGGTTAGAAAAACGAATCACTTGGCCAACTGAACTCTCACCTAAAATAAAAAGAGGCGCTGAAATTGTTAGAAATAGATATGGTTATCGTTTATATAAACCTAAAACTAAAGCTGATATCATCTCATTTATATATGAAGCTTTCGGTGTTATAAATGAAGCATATAAGAATTTATATGGATATCTATCCATCCCTAATAATGTAGTTGATTATTATGTTAAACAAATGGTTCCAATAGCAGATTTTAATTATGTGTGGGTTGTCTATGATAAAGACAATAAAATTGCTGGATTTGGATTTACTATTCCATCTCTTAGTCTAGCTAATAAAAAAAATAAGGGGAAAATGTTTCCCTTTGGATGGATTAGACTCTTAAGTGCCCTTAAAAAATATGATACACTTGATTTTTATTTAATTGCTGTATCTCCTGAGCATCAAAATAAAGGGGTTACTGCTTTAATTATGGAAGACGCCATTGAAACAGGTATTAAACATGGGGTTAAATTTGCTGAAACAGGTCCGGAACTAGAATTAAATCTTGCCATCCATTCACAATGGAATAGTTTTGAGTATATAGAACATAAAAGAAGACGTTGTTTTGTTAAGCACATTGACTCTAACTAAAGACTTCATCATTATCGAAATCACTTAAAATACACCACCTCTATCACTTAATGGAGGTGGTATTTTTTTAAGTAGAGTTAATAAATTACATTCAAATAGAAAAAAAGTCCCATCATCTGTCAATAGTAGACAACGGGACATTAATAAAATAAATATTAGAGATTTAAAGCGAGTAATTTTTGATTGTTGATGATTGAATTGAATTTTATAATCTACTTCTTGTTACTCCTTAATGACAGGATAATCACCAACAACTATATCCCAAACATTAACAAAATCAAATCCTAGTGTTTGTGATAAAAATGATTGTGACTGCAAAAGCGCTTGTGATCTCGAAAGTGTATTTTGAGAGTTTGTAGTACAACTTGTGCAGTTGATAGTTTGTCCATCTTGTCCATATAAAGCAGATGTTGTACCTTGATTTCTACCAACTACTCGACCGACATAGCGTGTGCCAGTACTCGTACCTGTATATGTGATGTTACCTGTTGCAAATACTTGTGAAACAGTTCCGCCACTTATATTTAAACCTATTAGTCCACCAATATATGTGTTAATAGTATTACTAGAACCCCAGCCACTTGTTGAAGCACTCATATTATTAGTAACGTTTCCTGTTGCATAACTTTTTGTTATAGTTCCCGCATTATATCCCACTAAACCACCTACATACACATTCCCATTACTACTCGAAAACCAACCTGCTGAGACAGAGGAATTCAATGTAACATTAACGCGTGCATAAGAATTAATAATCGTTCCATTGTTTTGTCCAACTAATCCACCTGCAAATAAAGTTAATGAACTACCTCCACCGAATGTTCCATTTTGAACCGAATTTCCTCCAGTAATTGCTGATTGCAGCACTTGGACATTAGAAATTGTTCCATAATTATTTCCAACCAAAACACCAACAAATGTTGTTTCAGTAGTATTGTTTGAACCACTATTATCAGTTTGAGTAACTGTAACATTTGAAACATTGACATTAGATATCACTGACTCACTACCAGTATTAATGAACATTCCTAATTCAGTGCCCGGAGTTGTATTTTCATTATTTATTACAAACCCGCCTATTGTAAACCCATTGCCATCAAATGTTCCTGTAAAATTGGTTATTGGATCAAATTCATTGTCTGGTAATCCAGATAAATCAATATCACCTGTTAAGACATAATCACCATCTAATGGTAATTCACCGTTTAACAGCTGAACAAGAATTTCTTGTGTGACAACAGTGCTTCCTGGTGGTACAAAAACCCAGTCTCCTATAGAAACTGTTGCGTTATTTTCAGTTGAATTTCCGGAAATAGTGCTTGCCCAATATGCAAAAGAAATAGAAAAATTACTAATTACTAAAAGTAATAGTAAACTTAAAATGATTGACTTTTTTCTAAACATTATCTTTTTCATATGCATCACCTTAAAATAAAAAAACAGCTCCAAAAATATGGAAGCTGGCTATCTTATCTTCAAGACCCTATAGTTTTGCGTCACTAAATTGCTCTAGTTTTGCCTTTTACTGTATTATTTTAACACATATGATGAAAAAAAACAAAAATAATGTTTTTTTCATCACCATTTACACTTATAATATTGGGATATTGGAACTTATCAATATCCTCACCTAAGACTTCCTATTTAAAGAGCCATCCTATTTAGGCAGATAGTTTTTGATAATCTCTCTAACTTCATCACGTTTATTATCGATAATGTAATCATTTATATCCGCCATCATCCGTTCAACCATATCTGAGTTATATATATTGGTACTCGAGATACCCAAAAAACTAATGATTCTGTATCTTTCTCTATCATTTAAAATTGGATTAACAACAATCGTTTTTGCTTTAGTAACAACATCTTTTAATGGTTCTGTAGAGATGATATAATCAACTTTATCTTTTAAATTGATAACATCACTT
>CAYJDZ010000021.1:0-15020 GCA_964368955.1 uncultured Mariniplasma sp. | reverse complement strand
AATGAAATATGATGTACCAAATAATGAGTTAAATCTATTTGATCAATACTTTAAAACGATTGATAAAATGATTAGACGCATCAAATAAGGAGGCAATTTATGAATCTCCAATATATCGGACTCAATGAAGTAAACGGCCCCTTAATCTTTTTAGATGGTGTTGAGGGTGTCGGATTTGAAGAAATGGTTGAAATTAAAATGGTCAATCAGCCATCTAGATTTGGACGTGTTGTTCAAATCGAAGGACAAAAAGTTGCGATTCAAGTATTTGAAGGTACGCAAAATATCTCTTTAACAAATACAAAAATTAAATTTTCTGGTCATCCAGTTATGATGAATTTATCTAAAGAGATTTTAGGTAGAACTTTTAATGGTTCAGGTCATCCGATTGATGGCTTAGGTGAAGTCTATATTGATGAAACTAGAAATATTAGTGGACATCCCCTAAACCCAGTAGCAAGAGTCTATCCTAGAAACTATATTCAAACAGGAGTATCTTCAATTGATGGATTAACAACATTAATTAGAGGTCAAAAACTTCCAATCTTTTCTGGTTCTGGGATGCCTCATAATGAATTAGCGGTTCAAATTGTTAAGCAAGCTAAAATTGCTGAAGAAGAAGGCGCTACTTTTTGTGTTGTCTTTGCGGCTATGGGTGTTAAAAATGATGTCGCTGATTATTTTAGAAGACAATTTGAAGAAGCAGGAGTTATGCATAAAGTAGTGATGTTTCTAAATCTTTCAAATGATCCAATTATTGAAAGAATTTTAACACCAAGATTTGCGTTAACTGCTGCTGAATATCTAGCTTATAAACACGATATGCATGTTTTAACCATTTTGACTGATATCACCTCTTATTGTGAAGCATTAAGAGAGTTTTCAAGTTCAAAAGCGGAAATTCCTGGTAGAAAAGGATATCCTGGATATTTATATTCTGACCTTGCATCTTTATATGAAAGAGCGGGTATAGTTAATAACGCAAAAGGTTCAGTAACTCAAATTCCTATCTTAACAATGCCAAATGATGATATCACACATCCAGTACCAGATTTAACTGGATATATTACAGAAGGTCAAATTGTTTTAAGTAGAGATTTGAATCAATTAGGTATTTATCCACCCGTTGGCATCCTTCCATCATTATCAAGATTGATGAAAGACGGTATTGGTGATGGTTTCACAAGAGATGATCACTCATCAGTGAGTAATCAGCTATTTGCATCATATGCACAAGTGCAAGATGCGAGAAGTCTAGCATCAGTTATTGGGGAAGATGAATTAAGCCCAATCGATCGGAAATATATTGAATTTGGAAGATTATTTGAAAAACACTTTTTAAATCAAGGATTTGAAACCAATAGAAATATCTTGGATACGCTCGATTTAGGTTGGGATTTGTTGTCTGTTCTACCTAAAAATGAACTTCATCGAGTTGATGAAAAAATATTGGATAAACGGTATAACCATGAACGCGCTGTTGAAAGATTTAATATTGTCAGTAAACCAATCATCAAGGAATTAAAGGGAGATGAGCGTTATGAATGATCAACTTTTCCCAACAAAAGGAAATTTGATGACGCTCCAAAAATCTTTCACGCTCGCAACTAAAGGTTATGAGCTTATGGATCGAAAAAGAAACATTTTAATTCGTGAAATGATGACTTTGCTAGATGATGTTAAACTCATGAGAACTGAAATATCAACAACTTTCGCAAGAGCATATCGAGCGCTGCAAGAAGCAAATATCACTTTAGGGATTGTCTCTGATATTGCTAAATCGATTCCAATTGATTCAGGCTTAAAAGTTACATATCGTTCAGTGATGGGTGTAGAAATTCCCAAAGTAACACACGAGTATAAGCCAGTTAAAATTACATATGGGATTGGATCAACAAACACTAAATTTGACTATGCATATAAAATGTTTCAAAAAGTAAGAGACTTAACTGTAAAGCTTGCAGAAATTGATAATGCTGCCTATCGTCTTGCAAATGCAATTCGTAAAGCCCAAAAACGTGCCAATGCTTTAGAAAATGTTGTCATCCCAAGATTTCAAGCAAACATTAAATATATTACAGAAGTTCTAGAAGAAAAAGAAAGAGAAGCCTTTACTAGACAAAAAGTGATTAAAAATCAACAAGATAAGAAAAAATTATTACAAGAAGAAACTGCTTCATAAAGCAATCTCTTCTTTTTTTTACCTAAAATTTAGATGTAAACGTTCTTATTAACACAACCTTTGATATATACAAGACCTTGTGTTAAGATGAATACTTGTGTGTAGCAGATATATATAAGGAGTTGATGTTATGATAGAATTAATCGCTGTTTTATCTTTAGTTAGTATCGTTTTGGGCACGTTTAAAGCCTTTAAAATGATTCGTAAAGATCAAGAAAACTTAATTTTAATCTTTAAAAAATAATGAAATATAATTTAAAATAATAAAAAGACAATGAATTGGCTACGCACCGATATCTTCATTGTCTTTTTTTGTAGTTTTAATAGGTTTTAATTTTTTTTCAGGAACAGGATCATATTTAGGTTTAAATAAGGGATTGCAAGTTAAAATTCTTTTTGTAGTTAAAAAAGAAGCCTTAACAAAGTTAAATCTTTGATATGCAGTTTTAGCATAACTACTACATGTAGGTGTATGTCGACATTTATGATTACTATGTGGAGATATATCCTTTTGATACCATTCTATAAGTTTAATCGCGTTTTTATTCATAATTTCACCACCACTATTATAACATAGTTTATGATTATGTTAAATTTTCGATTTCACACCCAAAGCGCTATATTCTTCCATTATTTTATGCTATAATAATTATATAGAAACTGAAAACGATTACAGGAGGTAAGGGATGAAGGAATATACCACCAAAGAAATTCGCAACATTGCCATCTTAGGACACCAAGGTACTGGTAAAACAAGTATGTCGGAAGCATTATTATATGTATCTGGCGGTATTGAAAAAAAAGGAGAGGTTGAAAGAAAAAACACTGTTTCTGACTATTTAGTTGAAGAACAAATTAAACAAACAAGTCTATCTTTAAGTTTGATTCCAGCTGAATGGAAAAACTATAAACTCAACTTCCTTGATATACCTGGCAGCGATGAATTTGTAGGAGATTTAAATCAAGCACTAGAAGTTGTAAAAGGCGCTATTATTATGATTGATGCATCTAAGGGTGTAGAAGTTGGTACTGAACGTGTTTGGAATGAGGTTAGAAAACGTCATATACCTGCTATTTTATTTGTCAATAAGATGGACAAGGAAAATGTGAAGTTTGAAGAAGTTTTAGAAGAAATACGTGAAAAATTAGGAAAAAAAGCAGTTCCATTTGCTTGGCCAATTGGTCATGATGAAAATTTCGAAGGGTTTGTGAATGTTGTTGATATGTATGCACGTATCTATGATGGTGAAAAATGTAGAGATGCTGAAATTTGGGAAGAAAAAAGACCTAAAGTTGAAGAACTACATAATCTAATTATAGAAAGTGTTGCAGAAACTTCAGAAGAACTACTTGACTTATACCTTGCAGGAGAAGATATTCCTGATGAAAAAGTTAAAAAAGTTTTAAACCATAATATAGTCAATGGTGAATTAACACCTGTTATCGTTGGTAGTGCAACTAAAACGATTGGTGTTGAAACACTACTCAATATGTTAGTTGATTATTTGCCTGCACCAGATGAACTTACACCTTTAAAGGCAATCGATCAAAAAACAAATAAAGAAGTAACACGGCTAACAAAAGATAGTGAACCATTTTCAGCTTATGTATTCAAAACAGTTGTTGATCCATTCTTAGGTGCAATTAACTTAGTTAAGATTAATTCAGGTACACTAACAATGGGACAAGAAGTATTTATACCAAATACATCTGAAAATAAAAAAGTATCTAATTTATCTGCAATCAGCGGGAAATCACAAATTGAACAAATTGTATTTCATGCTGGTGATATGTGTGCGATTGCTAAAATGGATGGCATTCAAACAGGTTATACATTAACAGATCCTAAAAATCCAATTATGTATGAACCAGTTAAGCAACCAACTTCAGTTATCTACATCGCTGTTCATCCGAAAAATAAGAACGATGAAGATAAAATTTCAATGGCTCTAAATAGAATTAATATCGAAGATCCTACTTTTGAAATCAAAAGAAATAAGGAAACATCTCAACTTTTATTAGGTGGTCAAGGGATGACCCATTTACAATATGTTCTAGAACGTATGAAGAACATGTTTAAAGTTGATGTGAATGTTGAAGATCAAAAAATTGTTTATCGTGAAACCATTAGAAAATCTGTTGAAGCAGAAGGTAAACATAAAAAACAATCAGGTGGAGCAGGTCAATTTGGACATGTGTGGATTCGCTTTGAACCTTCTAAAGAACATTTTGAATTTTCTGAAGAAGTATTTGGAGGAGCAGTTCCAAGAAATTATTACCCAGCCGTAGAAAAAGGATTAATTGAAACATTTGAACATGGACCTTTAGCGGGATTCCCTGTTATTAATATTAAAGCAACACTTTATGATGGGTCTTATCATGCTGTTGACTCTAATGAATTGTCATTTAAACTTGCAGCTTCCCTAGCATTTAAAGAAGCAGTAAAAACTTGTCAACCAACAATTTTAGAACCAATAGTTAAGGTTGAAGTTACAGTTAGAGACCAATATGTCGGTGATGTCATGGGTGACATGAGTAAACGTAGAGGGCACGTTTTAGGTATGAACCAAACTGAAGGTTTTCAAATCGTAATTGCAGAAGTTCCTGAAGCTGAAATTGTTTCATATGCAATTGATTTAAAAGCAATGACTCAAGGCAGCGGTTCTTTCACACGTGAATTTGTAAGATACGATGAAGTACCTAATCAACTCATTGATAAAATTGTAGAAAATTATAAAAAGTAATATGACAAAGCCCGACTAATATCAATTAGGAGGGCTTGTTATGTATTGTGAGATTTGTTCAAAAAAAATATCTAGTAGAAAACATTTGTTTAATATATTCAAATTAAATATACATCATATTTGCGAATTATGTTATAAGAAATATCCTTTAATACCAAAAAGAAGTATCATACCGATCAAGGGAGGTGTCATCTTATGGCAAAGTTTAATTCAAACTCATGATGAAATATCACCTATTGCTCATATGTCTTTTTACAAACCATACATCATTGACTATGTGACACACTATCATGATTACATTCTACTTATTTATGATGATTTAGACGAAAAAACAATAGAATTATTAGACAAAATGTTATTTGGCAATATATATCTATTAACACTTTATGAAAATATAGGAAAAAAGGAGAATAACTATGAAATTTGAAGTACTTGGTAAGAATGGATTTATTCCATCAAATGCAATTAAGGCTTATGCCGAAAAGAGATTTAGTAAGGTGGTATCCTTTTTTGGACCAGAAGTTGTTGATGAAATTAGAGTTGTTTGCAAGGTCTATAAGGATCATCACAAGGTTGAAGTTAATGTGTTTGCAAAAAAGACAGTTATTAGAGCTGAAGTTGAAGAAGAAGATATGTATGCAGCAATTGATAAAGCAAATGATAAATTAGTTTCTCAAATTAGAAGACAAAAAGATAAATTAAAACATCATTTAGAAAAAGAAGGTTACGATCAAGCATATTCACAAGAGTTTGATGCAGAACAATTAGAAAAAGACATCTTAGCAGCTCAACTTGTTAAAAATAAAAAAATAGAGCTCATTCCGATGACACCAGAAGAAGCGATTTCAGCGATGGAACTTTCTGGGCATGATTTCTATGTGTTCCAAGATCAAGTAACAGGCAAAACTAACGTTGTTTACCGAAGAGATGATGGTGATTATGCCATTATTGAGACACAACCTATTTAAGGAAGCTAAGTGCTTCCTTTTTTTTGTATACGCTTTTATTTATAAAAAAGAATGATTTCCTTGTAATTTCACATCAGAAGAGTATAATTAAAAACGGTGAAGATTCCATATGTATATTAAATATATATATATTGTAAGGAGATGATGATATATGGACATCTATATTTTTTTATTTTATTTAGCAATTACATTATTGGCTGGTTTTACATTTGGGAAATTAGCTGAGTTTGCAAAAATTCCAGCTATAACTGGATATATAATAGCGGGTGTTTTTTTAGGGCCTAGCATTTTAAATGTTATTGACGGACAAGCTTTAGAAAGTTTTGATATTATAACGAATTTTGTTTTGGGTATTGTAGCATATCAAATTGGTACAGAATTATGGATGCCAAAGTTAAAAAAAAGCGGAAAATCCATTGTCATCATTACGACAGTTCAAGCATTAGCTACTGCCCTAATTGTATTCTTATTTGTATATTTAATTGATGGCAGATTATGGTTAGCATTAACTTTATCAGCAATTGCAACAGCTACTGCGCCAACGCCAATCATGGTAATTGTAAAAAAATTAAAAGCTAAAGGACCTGTAACTGACACAGTCGTCCCTGTAACAGGGATTGATGATATGTTTGGGGTTATCATATTTGGGTTATTTACATCAATAGCTGTAGCAACTTTAGGTGCAGCAGCCCTAAATTTTAAAACAGCGTTACTTGAACCTTTACTTGAAGTATTGATATCTATTGGGGTCGGAGCAATATTTGGCGTAATTTTAGGTATTGTTTCTAAGTTTTTTATTCATAAACTACCAAAGCATGAAAAATATATAGCATATCTCGTCTTTTCACTATCTAGTGTTTTACTTGCAGTCTATATCGCACATACTTATCATTTATCGATGATTTTAACACCAATGTTGATAGGTATGGTATTTACAAACTTTATTAAAAAAGAACCTTTTGAAATTCAAGGTGCAGCATTATCAAACTTTAGTGGACCATTAATCATTATTTTCTTCACATTAGCTGGAGCTCAACTCTCTTTATCAGTTTTAAAAAGTGCAGGTATAGTTGCAGTTTTATATATAGTCTTTAGAACAATAGGAAAAGTTGGTGGAGCATATGTTGGAGCAGTTATAGCGAAATCACCAAAAGTAGTAAGAAATGCAACTGGATTTTGTCTACTTCCTCAAGGTGGGGTAGAAATTGGGATGTTGGTTGCGGTATCATCAATATTTCCAAGCAATGAAGCAATTTTTATTAAAACAGTTGTCTTAGCAGGTATTTTATTCTTTGAAATTGTCGGACCAGTCATCTTTAAGTACACAATTGAAAGAGTTGGAGAATCTAGAGAAAATCAAGCATCAGTGATTACCGATGTTTCACAATTAGAAGATTCTAAATAAAAATAAAACCAGTCGTTTGACTGGTTTTTTTGTGGAACTTATTTTGAATATGCGTCTTTGTATAGTTTTTCAACTGCATCCCAATTAACTACATTAAAGAATGCAGAGACATAATCAGGACGACGGTTTTGATAGTTTAGGTAATAAGCATGTTCCCAAACATCTAAGCCTAAGATAGGTTTACCTTCTTTTAAAGGTGTATCTTGATTTGGGGTAGAAACAACTTTTAAACCATCTTTTGTAACGATTAACCAAGCCCAACCACTACCAAAGCGAGTTCCTGCAGCTTTAGAGAATTGATCTTTAAAGTTATCAAATGATCCAAAAGATGAGTCAATTGCTTTTCCTAAATCTTTTGTAGGCTTTTGACCGTTATTGATTTTTAAAATATTCCAGAAAAATTTATGATTGTAAAAGCCACCACCATTGTTTTGAACAGCAGTTCTGATGTCTTCTGGTACTAAAGTTAAATCTTTTAATAATTTTTCTAGGGGCACATCTAACTCAGGATGTTTTTCTAATGCCGCATTTAAATTATTTGTGTAACCTTGATGATGCTTTGTGTAATGGATTTCCATAGTTCTAGCATCGATAAATGGTTCTAATGCATCGTATGCAAAAGGTAATTTTGGTAATTCGAATTTCATAATAAATTCCTCCTTATTTGATAGTTTCATCTTACCTCAAATTAGAGTCTTTTTCAAATGTTTTGCTTATTTAATTAAAATTACTATAAAAACTAATTAAAATTATTTTAAATAACTTTTTAAGGTTTCTGTGTCGATATCAATATACATTGTTTTTTGGTTTTTTATGATGACTTTATATCCAGGCAGTTTTGGGATTTTCTTTAGATTCTTAACAAGAGTATAATCAACAGGAATACTCGATGACATACTTAAACTTGAGAAATGAGCTGCTAACATTGCTGCTTTTCTAAGTATTTGCTCATTTAAAACTTCACATTTTACAATAAGATGACTACCAGGAGCATCTTTCACATGAAAGAAATAGTCATTTGATCTTGCTAATTCATGAGTCACATATTCATTTTGTTTATCATTTTTTCCAATTAAGTATATTGCATTTTGATCACTGATTTTTATAATATTTGGAATATACTTATTTTTTTTCTTTTCATTTTTATTCTTTATTTTATAACCATAAGGTACTAAATCATTTTCCAAATCAGTGATATCTAAAATTTCAGCGATATCTAGGTATGTTTTATAAGATATAAATAAATCAATTAAGTGGCTATTTTGCTCTAATTGTTCAACAATGTGGATGAGCCCTCGTTTTGCTTTTTGATAAACTTTATAGAATTTTTGGGCATTTTCATTTAAAGATAACATTGGATCTAAGATAATTACTTGGCCCATATGATTTAAAGATGATTGGGATTGACTTAAATTAAGTCCTGATGAATATATCATGTCGGCTTCAGCTCTCTTTTGTAGCAATTGTTGTGTTAGATTATAGTGCTGTTCCAGATCATCTTTCTTTTTATAGAGTTTTTTTAAGTACTTATCAATATATGATTCTAAGGATTGCTTAAACTGAACATCAATTTCTTCTTGGTCATCTAATAAATTGGACAAAGATGGATAATACTTCTTTTCGTCACTTTTAGAAAAGATATCTATACAATAACCAGTATTTTTAGTAATGCTTTTAGTAGGGTTAACAACAAGATTATTTACTTGAAGTTGTTTTTCAAAGAGATAGGATGCCAATTTTAATGATATACCCATATAGCTAGCTGATATCATTTTAGGACTTTCCATAAGTGTATAATCTATGACATCAAAAGTTTTTTTATCTGTTGGAAAAAACTCGAATTTTGCACCAGGTATCAGTTGACGTCCTGCTTCAAAAAACATTTTTTTATAAGTATCAACTAAATTCTCATCTTTGACTAAGATAAGATTTGAATGTTTCCCCATTGCTTCAAACATTAAAGATTTTTCAACGGGTCCATCTATGAAATCAAAAACAATGAACTTAAAAATCATAACACGATCAGTAAGATATTGATCAATAGAATCTAAGATGCCGCCTTCTAATTGTTTTTTTAGAGTTAATAAAAATTGAGAAGTTACAGAAGCACTCACATTTTTATCCGAGATGTAAGCGCCAAAGCTATTTGGATTTAAATCAATCACTAAGTTTCGTCTAAGTCCTTTGGTATAAAATTGCATAACGAATGTTGTGTCATTTGACAAAAAAACTTTTTCCAATCGTGCTCTTTTAAGGTTTTGATTCAATTCTTCAATTAAATATTTAATAAATACGCCATCTATGATCATATGCCACCTCTTATCTATTTTATCATTAAAAAGTGATTTGAAAACGTTATTTTAAACAAAATTAATTGATTTCTCTTTACTTAAGCCATTCTATCGTATATAATAAGGGGTAAATATAAGATGAGGAGGCGCTTATGAAACTCAATGAACGTGGCTTGTTAGTCGTCCTTTCGGGTCCTTCCGGCGTAGGCAAGGGCACTGTTAGAAAAGCGTTGTTTCAAATGCCAAATCACGATTTAGTTTACTCTGTATCCATGACAACTAGACCACCAAGAGTGGGAGAAGTTGATGGCATAGATTATTATTTTGTATCCAAAGAAGATTTCTTAAAAGGAATAGAAGAAAACAGATTTCTAGAGTGGGCAGAATTTGTGGGCCAATATTATGGAACTCCTAAAGACAAAATTGAAGAACAACTTGACAAAGGTAAAGAGGTTGTTTTAGAAATTGAAGTTGTTGGTGCCTTGAAAGTCCGTAAGGAAATGAAAGACGCTGTCTTTATTTTCTTGGTTCCACCTGGGAAAAAAGCTTTATATGATAGACTTAAAAATAGAGGGACAGAACCTTTAGAAGTTGTTTCACAAAGAATGCAAAAAGCAGAGTCTGAGTTTTTACTCGCACATAAATATGATTATATAGTCGTAAATGACGAAGTTAATAATGCTGCTGACAGAATTATGGCAATTATTAGAGCAGAGCATGCTAAGACAGAAAGAACAATACACAATTACTTAAAGATGATAGGAGAGTGACCCAATGGTTAAGAATAAAGACGGTATGAGATATCCATCGATTGATAAATTGTTAGAAAAGATTGATTCTAAATACAAATTAGTATATGCTGCAAGTAAAGTAGCAAGAATTATTGAAGATGAAAATTTAGTTGTTGAGAATGCACAATGTGTAAAAAGCATCGGTATGGGACTAGAAGAAATCCTAGATGGAAAAGTTCATATAGAATTTGAATCATAAAAAGCGATCCAATCGCTTTTTTATTTATAATTTATTGAAATGTGCTAAAATAATAGTGGTGATTTGATGAGTTTAAAGGCAAAAATCAATCTGCTTCCAACAGAACCTGGATGCTACATCATGAAAAACAAAAATGAAGATGTCATTTATGTTGGGAAAGCAAAAAATTTAAAAAATAGAGTAAAATCATATTTTACAGGAGCTCATAATGAGAAGACAACACGATTGGTTGTAGAAATCGTGGATTTTTCTTATGTTTTAACCAATAGTGAGCAAGAATCACTCATTTTAGAAATTAACTTAATTAAACAATATGCTCCAAAATATAACATAAGATTAACTGATGATAAAACCTATCCCTACATTGAACTTACTCAAGAAGAACATCCGAAATTACAAGTTGTAAGAAAAAAACAACCTAAAGGAAGAATCTTTGGACCCTATCCAAATGTCTATGCAGCAAGAGAAACAGTAAGACTGCTAAATTCGATATACCCTTTAAGAAAATGTGATACAATGCCTAAAAAGGTTTGTCTATATTACCACATTGGTCAATGTTTAGGGCCCTGCGAGTATAAAGTTGATTATAAGGATTATGTAGATCAAATCATTAAATTCTTAAAAGGTGATACAAAAGAAGTTTTAAACAGACTCAAAAGTGAGATGGAAAAAGCATCAATTCTGATGAATTATGAAAAAGCGATTGATTATCGCGATATGATTAATCATATTGAATCAACCACCGAAAAGCAAATCATTAATCTAAATGATTATAAAGATAGAGATGCAATTAGTTATGCCTATAATACAGATGATATCGCTATTCAAATTCTAAAAATGAGACAAGGAAAAATAGTCGATCATGAACAAGTCATTTTCTCATATATTAATGATCATAAAGATACACTTTTAAGCTACCTCCAACAATATTATGAAACATATACGCCTGATGAACTTTTATTTAGTGAGCGTTTTGACTTAGATGAACTTATCACGTTATTTGGCCAAAAAGTTTTTATCCCTTTACGAGGAGATAAGAAAAAACTAGTTGATCTTGCTTCAAAAAATGCGGATTATGATTTAGAACACCATTATATGCTTTATCGACATAAACAAGAAAAAACTCAAAAAGCTCTCGATGACTTATCCCAAATATTAGGGAAAAATATTAAATATATTGAAATTTTTGATAATGCACAACTCTTTGGGACAGCACCAATTTCTGCATGTATCGTTTATAGAAATCAAGATTTCGATAGAAAAAGTTATCGGAAATATCATTTAAAGACAACTACAAATGATGACTATCAAGCGATGAAAGAAGTGACCTATCGTAGATATCAAAAGCTTTTAGTTGAAGGCATGCAATTACCTGACTTGATCTTAGTTGATGGCGGAAAAGGGCAAATTAATGCGACTAAAGAGATGTTGGACTTACTTAACCTCGATGTTAAACTTGCAGGGTTAAAGAAAAATAAAAAGCATCAATTAGAGGCTCTTATTTATTTAGATATGGAATATCCATTATTAAAAAATAGTGAATTATATCAGCTACTATTAAGTGTCTCAGAAGAGGTACATAGGTTTGCGATTGCATTTCATAGAAAGACAAGAGATAAACAATCCAATCAATCATTTTTAGATGATATTAAAGGCATTGGACCAAAAAGAAAACTAAAATTATTGACATATTTCAAAAGCATCGAAGAAATTAGGCAAGCTTCTGATGAAACACTGAGTGAACTAGGTTTACCCAACGATGTCATACAACAATTGAAAGAGGTTATATCATGACAAAAATCATCTATGATGTAGATTCAGAATTAAAAGTGTTCTATTTAATTATTGAAGGTAGAAAATTAGGATTTTATTTGTCTAACAGGCTTGCTAAAACTTTCTTTAGTTATCTTAGAGAAGGTGTTTTAGTTGATTTTGAAATTATTGAGCGAAGAAAAAAAATAAATCATGTTAGATACTATCAAGTTGCTCATTTCAATAAAATTATTTCTTTAAAGCCTCATATTGTTCATTATGATTTATATAAATTAAGAAAAGATATGCAAGTTGTCTTAAATACATATGAACATTTTCTGTTTATTGATTTTGAAATGACCATGCCTGGATATAGTGCAGGCAGTTTCACGCCTGAAATTATTCAAGTGGGTTATGTTGTCTCTAAAGCACAAGGACAAATTATTGAACAAGATGGCTATTATGTGCTTCCTAAAACAGAAACTAATTTGTCAAAAAGAACAAAGAAATTTTTACAACTCGATGAATTACAGTTTTATGAAGATGGGAAGCATTACGAAGTTTTCTATAAAGATTTAGAAAGAGTGATTGAAACGTATCATCCAAAGTTAGTTGTTTGGGGTAAAAATGATATTTCTGCATTAAAAGATTCTTATGAAATGCATCAAAAAGTATCACTAACTTATGAACAAGATTTCATCGATTTACTTAAACTCCATAAAGATTATTATAATCTTAAAGATGATCTAGGATTATTCAAGGCTTTTAAGACTTATTATGATGTTGAAGAATTACAAGTTCATGATGCTAAAGATGATGCAGCAGTTACTAAATATGTGTTTGATGCGTTTATGTCATACATGAAGTAGAAAAAAAATCCGAAATTCGGATTTTTTTATTTCTTAGATTGACGTTGCTTTTAAATCAACAACAATTGGAATAATTAAAGGTCGTCTTTGAGTGATTTCAAATATTTTATCACTTAAATGGGTAATAACTGCATTTTTCAAATGCTGTTCATTTACAATTTTAGCCTTGAGTTCTTTTTCACAAATGAGTTTTGCTTCATTAGCTAATTGGCCAGTTAATTCTTCATTACCTCTCATATAGATAAATCCACGAGAGATAATAGTTGGCTCATTAATCATTTTTTTCTTTTCAGAATCAATGGATAAGACAACTGAGAATAAGCCTTCTTCAGAAAGAGTTCTACGTTCTTTAATAACCGCACTACCAATATCACCAATACCAGTTCCATCAATATAGATCTCACCAGAAGCGACTTTACCAGCAAGTCTGATACTATCTTTTGTGATAGCAGCGACTTCACCATTATCCATAATTAAAATATTTTTAGGATGTACACCGCATTCAATAGCAAGTTGTTTATGATGCTTTAACATTCGGTGCTCACCATGAACAGGAATGAAAAATTTAGGTTTAACTAAACTTAGAATCATTTTTAAGTCATTTTGAGCGCCATGTCCAGATGTATGTGTATCAGCTAGTGGACCATGGGTAATGACATTAACATCAAGTCTAAAAAGTTTATTAATTGTTTTATTGACACCTTCTTGATTTCCAGGAATAGGAGAAGAAGAGAAAATAACGGTATCTCCAGCCATTGCTTGAACTTGACGGTGTGAACCGTTTGCGATTCTACTTAATGCAGCGAGTGGCTCGCCTTGAGATCCGGTAACTAAAAGACATACTTGTTCAGGTTTTAATCGATTAACTTGATCTCCAGTAATCACAGTATCTTTAGGTGCTTTAATGTAGCCTGTTTGCATCCCTGCTTCAATTGCGCGTTCCATAGAACGTCCAAATACACAAACTTTTCTCTTGTTTAAAACAGCAGCTTCGATAATTTGTTGAATTCGGTACATATTAGACGCAAATGTAGCAATAATAATTCTACCCGTCATTCTTGTAAAGAGCTCATTAATTGATTTTCCTACTTTGCTATCTGAGATAATTAATTCATCTCTTTCAGCGTTTGTTGAATCTGACATCATACATAAAACGCCTTCACTACCAATTTTAGCCAACTTATCAAATTCGCAAGGTGGACCAACAGGTGTAAAGTCTACTTTGAAATCACCTGTGTGAAATAAGGTTCCTTCACTGGTTCTAAAGACAATTCCAAACATATCAGGAATAGAGTGTGTCATTCTGATGAAACTAATTTCAACATTCTTGAACTTATACTTATAATGACTCTTATATTCTTCAATATGAGGGGGTTTAATGTCTTTGTGCTCCATAAATTTGTATTCAATTAAATCAACAGCAATACCTGATGCATAAATTTTAGGTATTGTAACTTGTCTTAATAAATAAGGAATACTACCAATGTGATCTTCATGGCCATGCGTGATAAAAAGACCAACGATACGATCTTGGTTTTCTATTAAATATGTGTAATCAGGGATGACGTAGTCAATACCTAATAAATAATCATCAGGAAACAATATACCAGAATCAACGATAAATATTTGATCTTCAATTTCGTATATATACATGTTTTTCCCGACTTCACCGAGCCCACCTAATGCAAAAATGCCGATTTCTCCGGTTTGTAATAATGTGTTTTTCATATGCAAATCCTCCAGCATCGAAAGTTATACATTACTATTCTATAATAAAATAGATAAAAATGATAGTCAAATACAATATATGCTATAATAA
>CAYJDZ010000020.1:0-15405 GCA_964368955.1 uncultured Mariniplasma sp. | reverse complement strand
ATACGGAGAATATTTATTTAATGCACAAGGTGAAGACGTTGTTGCGGGTATTCGTACACCTAATCCAATTGCTGATATGAAAAAGGCAAAACCTGAGTTATACAAAGAATTCGCAAGTATTTCAAGTAAATTAGAAGCACACTACCGCGATATGCAAGATATGGAATTTACAATTGAAAGAGGTAAGTTATATATTCTTCAAACAAGAAATGGTAAAAGAACAGCTCAAGCAGCTTTAAAAATTGCGATTGATCTTGTTAAAGAAGGTGTATTAACTGAGAAAGAAGCTGTTTTAAAAGTTGAGCCAGCTCAATTAGATTCTTTACTTCATCCTCAATTTAACCCAGAAGCATTAAGAAATGCTAAGTTAATAGGAACTGGATTAAACGCATCACCTGGTGCAGCTACTGGCCGTGTTGCATTTACTGCAGAACGCGCTAAAGAATTAAAAGAAAAAGATGGTCTTCCAGTTATACTAGTCAGACAAGAAACATCACCTGAAGATATTGAAGGTATGATCGTTTCTGCTGGTATTTTAACTTCTCGTGGCGGTATGACTTCACATGCAGCAGTTGTTGCTCGTGGTATGGGCAGATGTTGCGTTGCTGGTGCAGGTTCACTTCGTATTTCTGAGACTAAAAAAGTATTCGAAGCTAATGGTGAAACTTATCATGAAGGTGATTGGATTTCATTAGATGGTTCAACTGGTAAGATTTATGGTGGAAAAGTTGAGACTATGGATGCAACTGTATCTGGTGACTTTGAAACTTTAATGAACTGGGCAGATAAATTCTCAAGTTTAGAAGTTCGTGCAAATGCAGATAATGGTAGAGATGCTAAAGTAGCGCGTAACTTTGGAGCAAAAGGTATTGGTTTATGCAGAACAGAACATATGTTCTTTGATGCAGATCGGATTTTTACAGTTAGAGAAATGATTGTTTCTAAAACTTTAGAAGAACGCAAGAAAGCATTGCTTAAACTTCTTCCTATGCAAAGAGATGATTTCATTGAACTTTATAAGGAAATGGACGGATTCCCTGTAACTATTCGTTATTTGGATCCACCACTACATGAATTTCTTCCAACTCATGCTGAAGATATTAAAGCTTTAGCTAAAGAAATGGGACTTTCTGAAAAAGAATTAAACGGAACCATTGATGAATTACACGAAACTAACCCTATGTTAGGTCATCGTGGTGTACGTTTAAGTGTTACATATCCTGAAATTGCTGAAATGCAAACCCGTGCTGTTATTGAAGCAGCGATTGCAGTTAACAAAGAAGGATTACATGTTAAACCTGAAATTATGATTCCACTTGTAGGCGAACTTAGAGAACTTAAATATATTAAAGATGTTGTTGTAAAAACTGCGGATGAAATTATTAAGGCTGCTAAGGTTGATCTTAAGTACACAGTTGGAACAATGATCGAAGTACCTAGAGCTGCTTTATTAGCTGATGAAATCGCTAAAGAAGCTGAATTCTTTAGTTTTGGAACAAATGATTTAACTCAAATGACTTTTGGATTTAGCCGCGATGACGCTGGTAAGTTCTTAGGTGATTACTATGATAAGAGAATATTTATCAATGATCCATTTGCACACGTTGACCAACAAGGTGTTGGTAAACTTATGAAGATGGCTGTAACATTAGGCAAGCAAACAAGACCTGATATTAAATTAGGTATTTGTGGTGAACATGGTGGAGACCCTCAATCAGTAGAATTCTGTCATGAAATTGGTCTATCTTATGTTTCATGTTCTCCTTTTAGAGTGCCAATTGCAAGATTAGCTGCAGCACATGCAAACATTAAAAATCCAAGATAATTTTATAACTCATAAATTGGGATATGACTTTTAAAAAAGTCGTGTCTCTTTTTTTTGAAAAGGGTCGCATTTTTAAGCAATATAAAGTAAAATAGTAATGGTTAATTTTTTAGGAGGATATGAGATGATATATGCAGGCATGAATTATGGGGATAGTTTAATGTTTGTTTTCGGAGGACTAGCACTTTTTATATTTGGGATTAATTTAATGAGTGATTCCTTAAAAGCCGCTGCTGGAAACAGACTTAAAGCAATTATTGAAAAAACAACAAATACGCCACTTAAAGGCATCTTTGTAGGTATCGTTTTAACGGTCTTAATTCAATCTTCTTCAGCGACGACTGCTTTAATGATTGGTCTTCTAAGAGCTGGGTTGATGACACTTCCTCAAAGTGTTGGTATCATCATGGGTGCTAACATCGGAACAACTGTAACAGCATTTATTATTGGGTTACCGATTGCTGATTATGGACTTGTTTTTGTATTAATAGGCGTCTTGATGAGTTTCATGAAAAACCGTAAAACACATCATTTCGGTGGTGTTCTCATCGGGTTAGGTATGTTGTTTGTTGGACTTAATACGATGAGTGATGGGTTAAGCCCATTGGCACAAACCAATCAAGCAGAACAAATGTTTAATTTATTTTCAAATAATTGGGCTTTAGGAGCTGTTTTTGGGACAGCGTTTACTGCGTTAATCCAATCATCTTCAGCAACAATAGGTATTTTAGAAAAGCTATATGCTTTAAATGCTGAAGGGATCACTTCAGTGTCATTAAACGGTGCAATCCCTATTATGTTAGGTGCTAACTTAGGAACAACAATTACTGCATTTCTAGCTTCTATTGGCGGCAATGTTCAAGCAAAAAGAGCTTCATTCATCCATATTTTATTTAATTTGATTTCTGCAGTTGTATTCCTAGTTATCCTAGTTCCATATAGCCGATTTATGGCTTGGTTTGAAACTTCATTCTTAAAACCATATTCTATGTTTACGATTGCCTTCGCTAATTTATTCCAAAAAACAATTATGACATTAGGGCTATATTTCTTTATTAATAAAATGATTTGGCTCAGTAAGAAAGTTGTTGTTGATAAGACAACTCAAATTCTACCAGAAGATATGTTTGATGAGAAGTTAATTCAAGAATCACCGGTATTAGCTCTAGAACTTGTAAAAAAAGGTATCTTAGATATGGGAGCGATTGTCAAGAAATATTTAGCTTTAACAAATGTATATAGTTTAAAAGAAAAAGAGGAATTGATCAATGAAGCATATACATTTGAGATGTTACTCGATAAATATGACCAAAAACTACATGACTACTTAATTAAAATATCACAAGCAGGATTAGATAAAAATGGATCCAAAAAGCTTTCAAGAGACTTAGACACGATTAAAGACTTTGAAAGAATTGGTGATCATTTAACAAACATTATTCAATTCTTTATCGAAAGATATAAAGAATCTCAACTTTTATCTGAAGAAGGTCAAAGAGAGTTAACTGAACTCTATGGAGTTTTAATCCAAATGTTAGATGACACATTAATTAGTTTTGAAACAAACAATATTGAACTTGCGAAAAAAGTTGTCAAAACTGAAGACTTAGTTGATGAACTAGAAGAAATCTATCGATATCGATATATTGAAAGATTAAAAAATGGTGAAATTACTTTTGTGGTTGCGGAAAACTATGCGGATATTTTATCAAATTTAGAAAGAATAGGGGACCATTTGATGAACGTTGCAAGTTCTGTTATAGAACCTTTGTACGTACCTCAATCTGTGTTAGTCCCTAAACCACAAGAAATTAAAATAGAGACAAAAAAATAAAGAAATGATGTGATTTAATGTTTGATTTAAAAGCACCTTTTGAACCGAAAGGTGATCAAATCAAAGCAATTGAAACCTTAAAAAATAATATTGATCAAAATGTCAAAGAACAAATTTTACTTGGAGCAACTGGTACCGGTAAAACATTCACGATGGCAAATATTATCCAAAAATTACAAAAAAAGACTTTAATTCTCGCACCTAATAAAACCTTAGCTGGTCAATTATATGGCGAGTTAAAATCTTTTTTTCCTCATAACCGAGTTGAATATTTTATTTCTTATTACGATTATTATCAACCAGAAGCTTATGTAATCTCAACAGATACCTATATTGAAAAAGACTCTTCAATTAATGATGAAATTGATGAAATGAGACATAGCGCAACAGCAAACCTACTTAATCACGATGATGTCATTGTGGTTGCTTCAGTCTCATGTATCTATGGAATCGGAGATCCAGAGACTTATAAAAATTCAATGATATTTTTAAGAGTTGGTGATGAATTTGGTAGGGATACGCTGATTAATAAACTCGTTGAACTTACCTATCAAAGAAATGATATGGATTTTCAAAGAGGAACCTTTAGAGTAAGAGGTGATTCTATTGAAATTATTCCTGTTTATGAGAGAGCCCAAGGCATTAGAGTCTCTTTTTTTGGTGATCAGATTGAAGATATTAAGCATTTTGAAGTATTAACAGGACAAGCCTTAGAAAACCTAGATTATACATCTATCTTCCCAGCGACGCACTTTATGACTGATAAATCTAGATTAGAGGAATCGATTCGCAGAATAAAAAACGAGTTAGCTGAGCAATTAGCTTATTTTAAAGATAACGATATGTTTTTAGAAGCCCAAAGAATTGAACAACGCACCAGATATGATATGGAAATGTTAGAAGAAATTGGCATGTGTAGTGGTGTTGAAAACTATTCAAGACACTTATCCTTAAGAGAGGCTGGAGAAACTCCAGCAACGCTTATAGATTTTTTTGGTGACGATTTTTTAATGATTATCGATGAATCTCATGTGACTATCCCTCAAGTTGGAGGCATGTATGCTGGTGACCGGTCAAGAAAAGAGACTTTAGTTAACTTTGGATTTAGACTACCTTCAGCTTTAGATAATAGACCTCTAAAATTTGAAGAATTTGAAGCAAAAATAAAAAATGTCATCTACCTAAGTGCAACTCCTGGCAAATATGAACTTGGGAAAAATATTCCAATCATTGAACAAATCATTAGACCAACATATCTACTTGACCCAGATGTTGAGGTAAGACCTTCAACAGGACAAATTGATGATCTCTATTTTGAAATCAAAAAAAGAATTGAAAACAATGAGCGTGTCTTAGTGACAACGTTGACCATAAGAATGAGTGAAGACTTAGCTGCCTATTTCAAGCAGTTAGGCATGAAAGTTGCCTATCTTCATAGTGAAATTAAAGCACTCGATCGAATTAAAATTTTACGAGATTTAAGAACAGGTAAATATGATTGCTTAATCGGTATTAACTTACTTAGAGAAGGTCTTGATTTGCCTGAAGTATCTTTGGTTGCCATATTAGATGCAAACAAACAAGGATTTCTTAGAAGTGAAAGATCGTTAGTTCAAACCATAGGTAGAGCAGCAAGAAACTTAAATGGACACGTCATTATGTATGCTGATACCATTTCGCCCGCTATGCAATACGCAATTGATGAGACTAACCGAAGAAGAGCGTTACAACAAGCGTTTAATGAGAAATATGGCACTGAGCCAATTAGTGTGAAAAAAGACATTAGAGATAACATTTCCATGAAAGAAGATGTTGTTGAAGAAGAAAAAGATTACACAAAATTAACTAAAAAAGATGTTGAAAAAACAATTAAGAATCTACAAAAAGAAATGCAAGAAGCTGCTAAGAATCTTGATTTTGAAAAAGCTGCAGAATTACGAGACTTAATATTTGAATTAAGAGTGGATCTCTAAGTATGAAAAGAGATTTAGAAGCCCTTAAAGCAATCATTACAGCAGATTATCAACGACATGTAAAAAAATTTGAGACGTATATGCCAAATAAAAAGATTGTTTTATTAGGGGACTCAATGATTGCTTATTTTCCGAAGAAAGCATTTGGGCTGGAAAGTATTGCTTATAATCTTGGCATTGCTGGAGATACTAGTGTTGGTGTTTTAAATAGAATCAATCAAGTTATTAAATTAAAACCAGAAATTGTGATTCTAAATATTGGCTTAAATGATTTTGTTTTAACAAATTTATCAAAAGAAGAATCTTTGAATAACATTTTAGAAATCAGACATAAAATACTAGAAAGCTGTCCAAAGAGTATCGTTTATATTATCTCTTTAACACCAATTAACAAACCTGATTTTCAAGATCAACTCTACCTGCTTAATCGAAGACCAAATGATGCAATTGAACTTAACACATTACTAGATAAACATATTGATTCTGATCATTTTATTAATATATATGATTGTCTTTTAGATGCAGATGCTAAATTAAAACTAGATTATACAAAAGATGGCATCCACTTAAATAAATTAGGATATGAAATGTATTATAAAGAAATAGAACATCTTTTTAATGGAAAATAAATAGTCGTAAAAAATATAAACACATTCAATTTTGATATGTGTTTATATTTTCGTTATTAAGGAAAAAACATAGAAATTATGATAATATAAATGTGGAGTTGATAGGATGAACGCAAAAAACCATTATGAGAAAGCTTTATCTCATTATTTATTAAATACACCAAAGAAAAATATAGGTCTTGCTATTGATCATTTTGAGCAAGCAGCAATGCAAGGATATGCAGATGCATACTTTTTTTTGGGTAGATTTTATGGTCTAGGAGACGGAGTTTCCCTAGATTTCAATAAAGCAATTGAAAACTATCAAAAAGGTTTATCTTTGGGTAGTCATAAATGTGGATATGCATTAGGCATGCTCTACTATACTGGTATTGGTGTCCAAAAAGATGAAGACTTGTCAAACGACTATTTTAAACAAAATTACGCTGTTCTACTTATGGAAGCTGAGCGCAATGATCCAATAAGCATCCATATTTTAGGGACTTACTACTATTATGGGTTTAGTGTACAACGCTATATTTTTAAAGCAATTGAATGGTTTTTGAAATCTAGTGAACTTGGATATAGCGATTCACAATATATGCTAGGGATGATTTATGAAACCATTGGTGAAGATGAAAAACAAAAAGAAACTGCTATTAAATATTATAAAATGGCAGCAAGCCAAGGCCACCCTTATGCCCAATATGCTCTAGGCATCATCGCTTTAGAAAATGAAAATTGGCATGAAGCTGAACTCTATTTAGAAAGTGCAGCCTTCCAGCAATATGGACTAGCTGCATATACGCTTGCTAAATATTACCATGAACATGACCCTAAACATCCTCTAAAAGCTTTTGAATGGTTCTTAGTAGCTGCAAAACAAAATCACATTGAGGCGTGTTACTATGTAGGACTATATTATCAAAATGCTAAAGGTGTTAAACAAGATATCACACAAGCTCTTTACTGGTATGAAAAAGCCGCACTTCAAAAAGATAGAGATGCGCTTTATCATCTAGCAATGATTTTGATTAGACAGCCAGATAATGATTTAGAAGTTGTCGCAAAACTTTTAGAACAAGCCGCAGCTCAAGACCACCCAAATGCACAATATAACTTAGCTGTCATGTATCAAAAAGGTGATGGTGTTGAAAAAAGCGCTCAAAAAGCATTCTTCTGGTATGAGAAAGCTGCAAATCAAGGGCTAGCGATAGCTCAATACAATTTAGGAATGATTTATTTTGAAGGGAAATTAGTAGAAAAAGATGAGTTTAAAGCGAAAGATTTATGGCAAAAAGCTGCTGCTCAAGGATTAGAAGTCGCTGTTAAATTGATGTATTCAATTAATAATTATGAAAAATTACAAAAAAGTGATTGGCAAGCATAAATAATAAAAATAGAACAAAAAAAAGAACAAAGTGGAATTTGTTCTTTTTTTGGGTTCTTTTATAAAGCGTTAATTTTCACAATTTCTTTAAAGATTTCAACAGCTTTTTTCATTTGATTGATAGACGCAAACTCTAATCTACCATGAAAATGATATCCACCGGTACCTAAGTTAGGACAAATGAGACCGTCATATGTAAGTCTCGCTCCATCAGTACCACCTCGAATAGGTTCTATTTTAGGTTTAACACCTTGATTGATAGTCGCTTGTTCAGCCAATTCAATAACATACATATGATCTTTAATGATGTCATACATATTATAGTAACTATCAGTAATTTCTATTTTAACCGCTTGGTAGCCATATGTTTCATTGATGTAGTTTGCAATTTTTACAAAATCATCTTTTTGTTTTTTAAAAAGTTCTTTGTCATGGTTTCTGACGATGTATTGTACATGTGCGTGTTCAACATGACCTGAAATTTGCGTTAAATGATTAAACCCTTCATAATTTTCAGTAAATGCTGGATTTAAGAATGTCGGTAGCATTTGATGAAATTCAAAAGCAACATGAGCAGCATTGATTAATTTATTTTTTGCTGAACCTGGATGAATACTTTTACCTACAAAATCTAGCGTAACAGTTGCTGCATTAAAGTTTTCATACTCGATTCCACCAACTTCGCTACCATCAGCAGTATAAGCAAAATCAGCTTTAAAAAAGTCAAAATCGAAACGGTTAGCACCATTTCCGATTTCTTCATCAGGAGTGAAACAGATGTAGATATCACCATGTTTTTCATCTTTATGGGTCATATAGTATTTAGCGAGTTCCATGATTTCAGCGACACCGCATTTGTCATCGGCTCCTAATAGAGTATTTCCATCTGTGACGATAATATCATCACCGATAACGCGTGACAAACTTGGAAATTGTTTTGGATGCATTGACAACTCTTTATTTAGTATAATAGCAGAACCATCATAGTTTTTAATGATTCTAGGATTAACATTCGCACCTGGAGCATCAGGAGAAGTATCAACGTGGGCGATAAAACCAATCGCTTTTTTGCCTTCCACATTTTTTTCAATTTTAGTGTAAACATAGCCATCTTTATCTAGAAATGCATCGCAACCCATCTCTTTTAATTCTTCAACTAAAAGATTACTCAAATCCTTTTGTTTTTCTGTAGATGGGAATGTATCTGATTCGTGATCTGATTGGGTATCAATCTTAACATATCTTAAAAATCGTTCAATAAGTGTATTCATATAAGGTCCTCCTAAATATATCTACATCTATTATAACGCAATCTTTGAAAAAAATTAAGGGTGTTTATTCATAAAATCAATATTAAAATTAACTTTATTTATTTTTTTGTCATAAAACACTTGACATTTAGTAAAAAAATTAATATAATCAATATATAAATTGAATAAATCAAGGAAGGCGGCTTATAAATGACGAAATATGAAGTTCTTAATAAACTATCAAATAATGAAATTGATTATAAGACAGCTTATCATTTGCTTTATCCTAAAATAAAAATAAAAAAAGCTAGAAAAGCAAGATTTATTAAACTAAGGATTAAAATTCCTGATCATAAAGGTGCAAGTTTTTTTATTAATCTATTATTTCTGATTCCGATACCAATAGGAATCATTAAATTTTTCTTAAAAAGGAAAATGGATAAACCGTTTAATGAGCACATTCCGATATCGACTAAAGAATTAATTGAGATAGCATCTTCAAAAGGAACTTTTATAGAAGTTCTAGCAAGTGATCATACAAAAGTGATGATAAAAACCATATAAAGGAGAATATTGATATGAACCAAAGAAACAAAGTGAATCCTGTCTTATCCGTTTGCCCAGTGTGCAAACACGATTTAAAAGTAACAAAACTAATGTGTGATCATTGTGATACAGTGATAGAAGGAAGTTTCACCTTATCTAAATTTAATTATTTAGAAACAGAAAAGCTTTACTTTATTGAAGTGTTTGTTAAAAACAGAGGCAATATAAAAGCAATTGAAAAAGAACTTAGCATTAGCTATCCGACTGTCAAAAAAATGTTAGATGAAGTTATTGTTGGTCTAGGTTATCCTCTAGATAGTGATAGTGAAGAAGAAGTTATGAACAATGAAAAATCAGAGGAAAAAGTTTCTAAAACAAGCATCTTAGAAAGAATTGCAAAAAAAGAAATCTCAGTCTTAGAAGCAGTTGAATTGTTAAAGAAAAGTAAGTGAGGTAGATTAACATGCGTCGTTTATTAAAAGATTTAAATGAATTGAGTTCTAGAAAAAAACACATGTATCCATGTTTTAATACAGTAAATGCAATTAGATATAGTATTCAAGACATAAGTAATCTAATGATCGATTTAAAGTAATATAAAATTATAAATGAGGTGAAAGAAATGGCAAAAGATCAACTTAAAGAAGAAAGAATGAAAATTCTAGATTTATTATCACAAGGTATAATTACAGCAGATGATGCAGAAAAGCTATTATCAGCAATGGAGCATAAAGATATAGAGTTTAATGAAGATATTGTTATTCCTAAAAAGAAGGCACCATTTAAAATGCTAAAGATCTTAGTAGACTCAAATGATGGCGATAAGGTAAGAATACAAATACCAGTCGAATTTTCTAAGTTATTAAAAACAACTAAATTTAAATCAAATATTGGTGATGCAGATATCGATATTGATGCAATTTTAGAGATGATTAATCAAGGTGTTGATGGCGAAATTGTCAATGTTCAGTCCAGTGATGGCGATATTGTTAAAATTATTGTAGAATAACTCATAAATAAACACGTTTTCCACGCTCTATACTTAAAAGAGCGTGGAAAATACTGTATAATAGAACTATCAACTTTGTTGCAAGGAGCAGATTATGTTATTTGGAAAGCATTTTAGAAAATATTATTTAAAGTATAGCCTATTTTTTTTGGTAGGCATTTTTGTTTTAATTGCAGTCGATTGGTTACAGCTAGAAATACCAGGTATTATTGGTAACATCATCGATACATTAAAACAAAGCCAAGTTGATGAACCAATGATTCTAGAAGGGATCAAAAGAATTGCAGTCTTAGCAGTCATGATTGCTACGGGTCGTTTTGTTTGGCGTTATACAATTTTTGGGGCGTCTAGAAGAATTGAGTATCAACTTCAAAATGTCATGTTTAGACATGCTACTAAATTATCACAAAGTTTTTATGCAAATGAAAAAGTCGGCGGATTAATGACTTATTTCATTAATGACCTACAAGCAATTAGAATGGCATTTGGTCCAGGTTTATTAATGCTAATTGATGGTGTTTTTTTAGGTGGATTTGCAATTTATAGAATGGCACATTTAAATATTAGATTAACACTTCTTTCAGCAATTCCAATGGTTTTGTTAACTGCAGTGATGGTATTTATTAGAAAGAGCATGAGTGTTAAATTTAAACTTAGACAAAAAGCATTTGAAAATTTAAGTGATTTTACACAAGAAAACTTTTCAGGAATTACAGTAATCAAAGCATTTGTTAGAGAAGCAAAAGAATATGTTTTGTTTAGACAAAGAAACGACGAACTTTATAATAAACATATGGGGTTCATTAAGTATATGGTCGTAGTTAACATTATGATCTCAATTGCGCTTAACGTAGTGATTCTAACCATTATCCTTTATGGTAGTTTACTTGTTATCTATAGTTCATCAACAGGTCTAACTCCAGGACAACTAACTGCTTATATTAGTTACTTTTTCACTCTGATATGGCCTACCATGGCTTTATCTAGGTTCATTCAAATTCAGTCTCAAGCAAAAGCAAGTGCTGAAAGAATTGAAAAATTCTTGGATCATGAAATTGAAATCAAAGATGCTATTGACGTAGAAGAAACTCGTGATTTAAAGGGAAGTATTCAAGTGAAAAACTTAACATTTCAATATCCTGATGGAGATCGACCTGTTTTAAAAGATGTTTCGTTTGAAATTAAAGCTGGTGAAATGGTTGGTATCTTAGGAAGAACGGGTTCTGGAAAGAGTTCATTAGTGGATCTTTTCTTAAGAATATATAATATTAACGAACAGCAAATATTTATTGATGGCCATGACATTATGAAACTTTCTTTATTTAATGTTAGAGATACTGTTGGTTACGTACCTCAAGATAACTTTTTATTTTCTGACACAATTACTTCTAATATTGGATTTGCACACAAAAATTTAAATTCAGAAAAAATAGAAGAAGCAGCAAGACTATCCGATGTATATGATAATATTATGGATTTCAAAGAACAATTCAAAACTGTTCTAGGGGAACGTGGAGTTACTGTATCTGGTGGACAAAAACAAAGAATTAGCATCGCTAGAGCGTTAGCAAAAAATCCTGAGATCTTAATCTTAGATGATTCAGTTTCTGCTGTAGATACAAAAACTGAAGAAGCAATTATTGGTAATCTTCATCGTGTGAGAAAAGGTAGAACAACTATTTTTATTGCTCACCGTATTTCAACTGTTAAAAAAATGGATAAAATCATATTAATAGATGATGGAAAAGTGGTTGCTGTAGGATCACATAAAGAGTTAATGAAATCATCAGTTTTATATCAAGATATGGTTAGACGTCAACAGTTGGAAAACTTGGTTCAAGGAGGTAGCAATCATGAAGGACTTTAAAGATAACACTCGAGAACGAAGTGATAAAGAAGTTTTAAAGCGGTTATTTCAATATATGTTGCCTTACAAAAAGCAATTCATAGTTATTACCTTAATGATGTTTGTAGGGATAGGGATTCAGCTCTTACCACCATTACTCATTGGCTTTACTGTAGATACCGTTTCAAATGATGCATTGACTCAAACCGATAAACTTTATCGTATTATTTTAATGGGAGTTGTTTTCATTGTTTCATTGGTTGTTGGTAATGTTGTCAATTATTATCAATCAATCATGTTACAAAGAGTCGGGCAACAAACAGTGGTTACTCTAAGAGATGATGTTTTTAGACACATTGAAAACTTAGATATTGCTCAAATTAATCAAGTGCCCGTTGGAAAACTAGTGACTAGAGTTGCTAATGATACAAATACGATTAGTGAAATGTATACAAGTGTTGCGGTTAACTTAGTTAAAAATGTAATCTATATATTCGCAATTCTCATTGTGATTTTCGTGATCAGCGTTAAAATAAGTTTATTTGTCTTAACTGTTATTCCTTTTGTGATTATCGCTTCAATGTTTTTTAGAAAGTTTTCAAGATCTTCATATAGAAGAGTTCGTCAAAATGTCTCTGAAGTTAATGCTTTTTTATCAGAGAATTTATCGGGCATGAAGATTACACAAATATTTAATCAAGAAGAAAAGAAGAAAAATGAGTTTTTTGAAAAAACAACACATTTAAAGAAAAGTTATTTAAGAGAAATATTAGTTTTTGGTATTTATAGACCATCTGTTTATCTAGCCTCCATGATTGGTACTATTCTTGTTCTATATATAGGGTACCAAGAAGTTATGGCAGGAGTAATTACTGCAGGTATTTTATTTACATATTACACATATGTTGGAGATTTCTTTCAACCAATTCAACAATTAGCTGAAGATTTCAATATCTTACAAAATTCATTTGCAAGTGCGGAAAAGATTTTTGATGTGCTTGACACGAAACCAACGATTGTTGATAAAGATGATGCAATTGATTTGAAAGACTTTAGTGGGCGAATTGAGTTTAAAGATGTTTGGTTTAAATATATTGAGGATGAATGGGTCTTAAAAGGTGTTAGTTTTAAGGTAAACCCAGGAGATACGGTTGCGTTTGTTGGGGCAACTGGATCCGGTAAAACGACTATCCTCAGTTTAATCGTCAGAAACTATGATATTCAAAAAGGTCAAATACTAATTGATGGTATTGATATTAAAGATATTAAACGGGCTTCTTTAAGAGAACATATCGGTCAAATGTTGCAAGATGTTTTCTTATTTAGTGGCACGATTAAGGATAATATTACACTTAATGATGATTCAATAACACCTGAAGAGGTTGTCTCTTCAAGTGAATATGTTGGGTCTCATACATTTATTGAAAAATTGCCTGATCAGTATGATCATGTTGTGTTAGAGAGAGGAAATAATTTTTCTAGTGGACAACGTCAGTTAATTTCCTTCGCCAGAGCACTTGTTTATAAGCCTACCCTCATGATATTAGATGAAGCAACGGCAAATATAGATAGTGAAACCGAAGAGTTAATTCAAGAATCACTACAAAAGATGATGAATATTTCAACGATGCTAATCGTTGCACATAGACTTTCAACAATTCAACATAGCGATACAATTATCGTCATGCAAAAAGGTGAAATCAAGGAATCAGGAAGTCATCAAGATTTGCTTCAACTAAAAGGTCTATATTACAACCTATATAGATTGCAATATGATGAGGATTTACAAGCGAATTAAGACTAAAAATTGGAGAAGCTTAGGCTTCTCTTTTTTACGATTATTCTTTCTAAATTGCATATATAACTTTAGTAAGCGTGCGCTAAGTCAAATTATCTATATTCAAGTGCTATGCTAAATTTGTTATTCTAAAAATTAAGGTATATCTATTTTTTGAAAGTGAGTTATAATGAGACTAATGAAAGGAAAATATAATAACGAAATCTATATCTTTATTATACAAAGGTGTATCAATCATGAAAACGATAGTGACTGCATTAATTGGTTTTGGATTTTCTGGATCAACATTTCACCTTCCACCACTGCTAAAAAATTTAAACTACAAAGTCAAATATGTGATGACGAATAATAAAACAAGACAAGAAGAGGCAAAAAAGGATTGTAAAGACATCTTGATTGCAACTTCATATGAAGATATATTAAATGATGTAGAAGTTGATCTAATTATTCTTGCGACTTCAAATTCAATTCATTATAGTTATACAAAAGAAGCACTGCTTCACAACAAACATGTTGTTTGTGAGAAGCCTTTTGTAGAAACTTATGAACAAGCAAAAGAACTTTATGACTTAGCTGATGAAAAAGGATTAATTTTAAGGGTCTTTCATAACCGGAAATACGATGGTGACATTTTAACCCTTAAAGCTTTGATGGATAAAAAGGATTTTGGAGATATAGTTTCATTTTCTACTAGATATGATCAATTTGGCCCTAATATAAGCGAAAATTGGCGTTTCAAAAAAGGAGAAATGGCAGGTATCTTTTATGACCTCTCGCCTCACTTAATTCACCATGTTGTCTTTTTATTTGGCATGCCAAATAAGATTTATAATAAAATTTATTATGATCGAGTAGGCGCTTCTGTGGATGATCATTTTGAAATGATACTTTATTATGATAAAACGTTTTGCACGATAGGTGCCAAAATGTTAGACAGAGACCCAAGTCCAAAAATGTATCTTGAAGGCACTAAAGCAACTTATACCAAATATGAATTTGATGTTCCTGATACAGTAGATAATCTTCAAGATGAAATCTATCAAATGCGACAAATGAGAAGTGATTTTATAGATAATTCAAAATATCCTGAAAAAATTAAAGTTTTAAAAGGAAGACATTATGAATTCTATGACTTGCTTGCTAAACATATTGATCAGAAACCGGAAATAGATGAAGATAAAAAATTAGCATTAGCTGTTGTTTTAATTATGGAGATGGCGATGAAATCTGCTATTTCAAGTAAAGAAGTTTCTATTAAGAAAACAATCTAGAAATAAAAAAATGCCTTTTAAGACCCCAAACGAGACATCGGGGAGTAAAAAGCAT
>CAYJDZ010000019.1:0-15453 GCA_964368955.1 uncultured Mariniplasma sp. | reverse complement strand
TTTAAACCTTTAATCAGAAATGCTTGCTCTCTTAATCTCTCTTTGATTAAATCATAAGAGAATAGTGTTGAAGAAAATATTTTTGGATCTGGTTTAAAATGAACTGTGGTTCCAGTTTTTTTAGTTTCTCCAATTTGTTCAATTTTAGAGATTGTTTTTCCACCATTGGAAAATTTTTGGAACCAAATACCTTTATCTCGATAAATAGTAACTTCCAAAAATTGTGAAAGTGCGTTGACTACAGATGAGCCAACACCATGAAGACCACCAGAAACCTTGTAGCCACTTTCATCTGAAAACTTTCCTCCAGCATGCAAAACAGTAAAAATGATTTCTGTTGTAGGACGTCCTGAACTATGCATCTTATAAGGCATACCTCGTCCATTATCAGAAATCTCAATGCTGTTATCAGCTTTGATTATACATGTAATTTCTTTTCCAAAACCTGATAGAACCTCATCAATTGAGTTATCAATGATTTCCCATACCAAGTGATGGAGACCTTTTTGGTCTGTTGATCCAATATACATGCCTGGACGTTTGCGTACTGCTTCAAGTCCTTCAAGTATTTGAATCGATTTTTCATCATATTGTTTTATCATATTGCTCACATCATCACCATCTTATTTTCATGATATTATTATATCAAATAATAGGGTCAATCACAACATTTGAAGATGTTTTAATAATAATAAAATAGTAAATATTTTTTTATATGATATAATTAATCAAGTAAGAAGGTGAAATCATGACAAACGTATATATTGGCTTACTCATGGTGCTATCATATTTTTTGGGTAGTATTCCAAGTGGACTTATCATCGGAAAAGTATTTAAAAAGGTAGATATTAGACAACATGGTTCTAAAAATACAGGAGCAACCAACGCAATTAGAGTTCTAGGGTTCAAATATGGGATTTTTGCGTTTATTTTTGATGTCTTAAAAGGTGCCTTTGTAATAGCACTTGTTTTTTGGATTGGTGATCAATCTTTATTTATTGTAAGTCAGTTTGATATTAATATTTCAAGCATATATGGTATGGCTGCAGTCATTGGACATGTATTTCCAATATACATCCATTTTAAAGGTGGAAAAGCTGTTGCAACCTCTGCTGGAATGATTATGGCTATAGAACCTTGGGTAGCACTTGCAATTTTAGTTTTATTTTTAATCTTATTTTTTACAACTAGATATGTTTCTTTATCATCAACAATTGCAGCAGGTAGTGTGATCTTATACTTTCTCATAAGAATCTTATTTGAACATCCATTTTACAATCTAGCAACTAGAATTATGGATTTCGTAGTTGTTTGCATTCTTGCCACAATTATTTTTATGAGACATAAAGCAAATTATAAAAGACTTAGAGAAGGCACTGAAAATAAACTTTAAACCATAATGAGCATCTATTTAATCGGAATTGATCAATAGATGTTTTTTTATGCAAAAATATAAAAAAAAGACATGGATTAGATGTCTATTTGTGTTGATTCATTGAACTTAAAATTTGTCTTACTTGTTTTTCAGATGCTGTACGTCCCATTTGACGCATCATTTCACGAATCATTTGCTCATTAACAGGTGGATTTTTTTCTAAATATCGTTTAAACCAAGCTCTTGCTAAGAAAAACCCAACAACAGCACCAACTAAAATCGCAACTACTAATAAAACAATGAATAACCAAATTTGTAAACCAGGCATGCTCATCACTCCTATTCTTGTCTTCTATATTTTACTTGATATAAACTAAAAAAACAAGACAATAACTATAAAGTTTGACATTAACTGAAAAATTACATATACTATCACCATATAATCACTATTTAGGAGTCAATCATGGAATATATTACGAGTTTCATCTTGAGTTTATTGTCTTATTTTATCATCGCCCATTTTATTTATCGTCTTTCAAATAGAAAGAATTGGTCATATATATTTCTTAGCATTATGTTAATCTCATCGTTGTTTGAGTTTATACCTTTATTATCAGAAAACGTTGAGTCTAAAATTCTACTTTTAATCTTTATGAGTAGAGTCTTACCAGTTATCTTTGCTTTTGTCTTATTTTTAAGATTTACAGGTGGGATACAGTTTAAAAAAATTAACATAAAAAGAAAGAAATTTAAAAATCCTGATGAAGATATTTTTACAACTTCTTATTTAAAAAAAATCATTTATATCATGTTTATCATGAGTTTAGCAATTGCTGCGCTTGCTTACTTTTTCATTGATGGGTATCTATTATACATACTTGCTGCAATAGCTTTATTTGTTATCATTTATGGTATAGTTAAGCTTTATCAATTAAGAGCATTTAAATGTGATAAAGTCATGATTATTATTGGTAGAGAAAAAGAATTAGTCTTTGAAACTACACTTGATCAAAAGCTAAGTAAGCTTCATATCAAAGATATCTATCATAATGAAGACTATTTGATTGATCGCTTTGCAACGATACATATCTATGAAAACAAAGCTTTGATTGAAAAGCATTATCTCTATTGGATAGCAACAACAATCCCCTTTGAAATTGAAAACAAAGAGTTTAAGAACATAAATCTTGATTATAAAGAACATATTCAAAGTCTCATGAAATATCATGATGCAATTATTAAACTAGAGCGTGTCAGAACAAAATATCATGTGATCAAAGAAACGAAGTTTAGAAAATAAAAGAGTATCCGCGGATACTCTTTTATTTTTATTCAGGGATTTTTTCGTAAATGGTAATACGCTTTATACCATATGTTTTTTCTTTTATTTTCTTTAAATTTTTATAAGAATCATTCAATACTCTTTGTTTTTTACTTTCACAAACTACAAGTCCATGATCTTCTATAGAATCATTTAATTCTACTAAAACAAAGTCGTAACAATCTAGTTCATAAGGTGGATCAATGAAGACTAAATCAAAGTAAAGGTCGCCTATACCTTTGATAAATTGCTCATAATCTCTTTGAAGAATAGTCATGTGTTCAGCTACATCTAAAATTCTTGCGTTTTCAAAGACAACTTTAATCGCATCTTTATCTTTGTCAACTGCATATAGATATTTCGCACCTCGAGATAGTGCCTCTAGTCCATATGAACCAGAACCTGCAAATAAATCAAGGACACATCTAAAACTTTGATTTGATAACATATTAAAAACAGATTCTCTTACCATATCTGCTGTTTCTCTCGTTGTTTTTTTGCCAACTCTTTTCAAAATTCTTCCCTTATGAAAGCCACCAATGATTCGCATGAAATCACCCCTATTTCCTATCTATATTATAACAAATAATATTTAAAAACAAAATAAGAAAACACGCTTTTCACGTGTTTAATTATGGATTAGAAATTCAACTGTTTTTTCATCTAACTTTTTAATCACAGCAACAAGCAATTGAACAGTATGTTCATAGTCATCATAGTGAATGATTGATGTATGAGAATGCATGTATCTTGTTGGGATACAAATAGATAGGCCAAGCGCTCCATCGTGCGCTAGATGCATATGTCCTGCATCTGTTCTACCAACCGCTATAAAAGCTTCTTGGTAAGGAATTTTTTCTGCTTTAGCAATATCAACGACAAATTTACGTAAGTTTTGGTTAGGAATTAATCCTGCATCAAATAATAATATTTGAGGACCTTTCCCTAAAGATTGTTCTATTGGGTCACCATCAGGAACATCCATAGCTAGCCCGGTGTCCACGGCGATTGCGATTTTAGGATGAACAACATAACTAGAGGTTTTAGCACCTCTTAGTCCAACTTCTTCTTGAACGGTAAAAGTTGCGTATAAATCATTTGGGGATTGATCTAATCTTTTTAATACTTCCATAACAACAGCACTACCAATTCGATTATCCCAAGCTTTGGATAGTAAGTGCTTTTGATCACCTAAGATGATAAACTCACTATGTGGCGTAATCATTTGTCCAGGTAGAACACCTAATTTTAAGGCATCTTCTTTAGAGGATACGCCAATATCTAAATACATTGATTCAATAGAGATCGCTTCTTTTCTCTTATCTTGGGGAATAACATGTGGTGGTTTAACGCCTGTAACTGCAGGTATAATACCTTTAGGTGTATGAATATCCCATACTTGAGCAAGCATGACTTGTGAAAACCATCCACCAATCGTTTGAAACTTAACAAAGCCGTCTTTTGTGATTTGTGTGACAAGTAAACCGACTTCATCCATATGTCCAGCAATCATCACTTTAGGACCATCTTGTTTTTTTCTAGCAATTAAAGATCCTAAGTTATCAACGATTATTTCATCAGCAAATGCTTTTATTTCATTTTGTATATAGTTACGTACCTGTTTTTCATGACCTGGAATACCAGGTAGTAAAGAAATGGTTTTTAATGTTTCATATGTCTTATTCATAACATCGTCTCCTATAATTAATTACGTTTATTATATCATAAAAATTGCATTAAAAAGCCTAGAAAGCTGTGAGAACGAATTTCGTTCAAGTGGGTGTTAACTTATCAATATATTGGGATTCCGATTACTCGGCATTCACGCCCATATCGTCTAACTCCCTATCATAAGATTTGGGTTCCACGATTGCTTCCTAGGTTCACTTTTAATTTATCATTTTATCTATCTTAAGTCAAGTATTTTTAAGGATATACATATTCTTTTTTTATGATTATAATCATTATAATATATTAAATTATTGATTAATAATTCCATTAATGTTATGATATAAAGTGAAAGATATGGACATATATTTACCCTCTTTATTTTTAGATCTTGCGGTCTTTTTTTTATGAAAAAAGCCCAAAAGGGCTTATTGATTAAAAGTAGACAGATATTCTGACATATTTTCCATGATAGACCATTAGCGATAATAAGATATCTCTAATTTTTGTTTCAATCAAATATTCATTGTTAATTGTTTTTAGATCAATTCTTGTCGTTAAGTACTCATCGACTTGTAAATCTTCTAATAAACTTACATGATATTCTTTAGCCATTTGCTCAACATCATTTCTATCTTTAAAATATGCAATAATTGAAATAATAATGTTTGAGTCAATGTTCAAATCTTTTAAGAGTTCTGCTAGTCTTTGAGCTCTCGCAATGATGTATTCGGGTCTATGGAAGAATTTTTCCTCATAAATCGTCTTATCTGGATCTTCTCTTAAATCAAGAGGAATCTTTTTTTTATATTTTGTTTCTAAAAAGGTATTGAATTTATGTGCTCTTTTAGTTGCCTTTTGATTAAATTCAGCATAGACATGAATCATGTCATGCTCAAAGGTATATGCCGTAATGATGAAATGAAAATAATTTGCATATACTAAGACATCATGGAAATGCAAGTTAAAATCTTTTTTAGTAGTTTTAATTTGATAATGACCAAAAAGTGTGAATGTCTCATTATAAACCAAAGGTTCAAACAAGGCATTTGCAAAAACATCTGCTTGCATATCAACATCATAATAATGATAACTATCATAAGCAACTCTTTGATACAGATTATAGAGTTCTATAGTCGCAATAACTAAGCCAAATATAACAGTAGAACCCGCTAGACTATACTTTAAAGCTACATGGAAATTTGAAATTAACACTAAATAAATAATGGGTGGAAATAAGGCAATTCCAAATGTTCTAAATGTTGAAGTAAATCCTTTTAAATGAATGAAATAAGCAAGTAAGAATACAATAATCACAATGTAGAGGGTAAAAAAGTTATACCAACTAAAATCTTCGATTCTATTTGCAATATAATTGATTTCATGAATAAACAGAAACACACCCAGTGTATAGAGTAAAAGCATTGTTGCTTGTCTTAAATGAAGATACCATTTCATGGTAAAAAGTTTTCTTTGTTGGGGTAAGTGAAAAAAGTTTTTCATCTCTTTTCGATATTCAAAAAATGGCCAATAAGATCCGGTAATACTAATTTTTATTGGCAAGACGTCTTCGTCTTTCATTTTTGTTTCTAAAAATTTTTCAAAATTTGATAAAGGATTTAATATGAAAAGAAGCGTTCCAATGATGATGAAAGGAAATTGATAATCATCAGGCATTAAAGATAAGGCTACAGTGATGATGATGCCATATATGCCATATATAATCAGCCTAGGAAGTCCGCCAAAGACATAAAACCCTACATAGACTAGAGTTAAAATTGCAGAGATGACAAAAATACCTTGTCCTTTTAATTCAAAAAGGATAAAAGAAATTGGCATTAATATTAAGATGACCACTATTAAAGAAAGTGCGATTATTAGTCTATGCTTCATCTAGTACTCCTTAATTTAATTATACAAAAAAAGAGTGGTTTTTTCCACTCTTTGATTTTTTATTTATCTGATTCTTCTAATGCAGCTACTAATTCAGCTTTTTTCATTGAACTATAGCCAACTATGTTACGATTTGAACATAATTCTTTTAGATCAACAACTAACAATTTAGAATAGTCAACTTTTTCAGCTTTCTTTTCTTCTTTCTTAGCAACTTTAGTTTCAACAGGTTTAACTTCTACTTTTTTAGGAGTTTCTTTCTTTTCAGCTTTAACTTCTACTTTTTTAGGAGCACCTTTAGTAGCTTTTTCTAAAACAACTGGTTTGTTTTCAGTCTTAACTGGCACATAACCATCAATAGCAGCTTGAGCTAATGCACAATATGCTTTAAAATCTTCTGGTTGATGTACAGCAATATCTGCTAACATCTTACGGTTCACATCAACATTTGCTAATGCAAGGCCATGTATTAATAGAGAATACTTCGTTCCATTTAATTTAGCAGCAGCATTAATACGTGTAATCCATAATTTTCTGAAAGCTCTTTTTCTTTGCTTTCTATCTCTATATGCAAACGCAAGGGAATGCATAACTTGTTCATGTGCTGTACGGTATAGTGCACGTTTTGAGCCAAAGTAACCTTTAGCTAACTTTAATATTTTTTTACGACGACGTCTTGTGACGGGTCCGCCTTTAACTCTTGGCATTTTTAATTCCTCCTGTTACTTAAGGTTCGAAATAAGTGATTTAATGCGTTTTTCATCTGTTGGATGAACACTTGTTTCGCCTCGTAATTGTCTGTTTTGTTTCGTTGTTTTTGATGCTGCTAAATGTCCTTTATATGCTCTACCGCGCATTAATTTACCAGTACCTGAAATTTTGATTCTCTTTTTTAATCCACTATGTGTCTTTTGTTTAGGCATGTGAATACTTCCTTCCTTTTAGGTGTTTGAATTTGGAGCAACAATTGCGATCATCGATCTACCATCCATTTTTGGATAAGATTCAATTGTAGCATTTTCGCCGATGGCTTCAATAAATTTTGTGATCATTTGTCTACCGACATCTTGATGCGTAATCATTCTACCAAAGAAACGAATGGAAACTTTAACTTTATCGCCTTTTTGCAAAAACTTTAAAGCATGTTTGAGTTTCGTATCAAAGTCATGTTTATCAATGGTCGGACTAAGTCTGATTTCTTTGAGTTCTACAACACGTTGATTTTTTTTCATGTCTCTGAGTTTTCTTTGTTGATCGTAGCGATATTTTGAATAGTCCATCAGTTTTGCAACCATTGGTTTAGAGTCAGGTGATACAACAACTAAGTCTAATTCTTTTAAAGCAGCAAATTTCATTGCTTCTTTTTTTGGAATAACACCGTGGTTTGTACCTTCGTCATCAATAAACAATAGATTAACGTTTGGAATCGCTTCGTTCACAAGTTCAGTAGTTTTTTTGCTGTAATTTTGTTTAATATTTTTCACCTCCATGAAATGGTTTATTATTAAGAAAAGAAAAAGTGGTTACGTATGCACCCACTTCGAATTGTCAATTAAAATTAAATAAATTTTAAATGTGACTGTTTTGCCCATGAACTGTTTCATCAGGCGAGAGGGTACCTCTTCTTTTCACTACCTTTTAAATTATACTGGTTTAAACTGTTTTTGTCAAGTTTATTAAATAATTACATGTCTTCTTTTAGTGATTTTAAGACATATATGCAATAACCGATACAAATATAGCATAATTTATAGATTATTTCAATGATATTTGCTTCTTTAGTCAAAGATATCACTGGACAAATATAATAAAGTATTCTACTCTCATCAAAGATAAACATCACAGCAAGCATGTAGGTCAGAATAATAATGACTGATAACGTTTTATGTTTTTCTTTAATAAATATACATATAAAATTTAAGATTAAAAACATATCTAGTGCTAAACTGATCATGAATAGGGGTTGATATATCATATGAAGTTCTATTAAAACCATAGGAATGATGAGATAAAGCATACTAATGAAGATGAAAAACAAGATGATGACTATTGAGAAGAAAATATATTTATAAATGAATATTTTTTTTCTACCAAAATAACTGATAAACGGTTTCAAAAAAGCTTGATCATGGTCAAGCGCTAAAAATAAAACAAACATTGCATCCAAGATGACAAAAATTTGAATAAATAGAGTTTGAATATATGCTTGATAGTATTTCGGATCAAGCATGATCTCAAATGCTTCATCTTTTGTATGAACAATTAAAAATATAAAAGTAATCGCTAATACTTGATATACAAATAAAATCATATACTTCTTTTTGTCCATATAGGACTTATAAATTAAACTGATTAAAGACATAGTGTTTTATTTGCTAAGTCTTTAAATAGATCAGGGTTATGCGTTGATATTAAAATACTTAAACCACTTTCTTTTTTTTTTTTTAAAAAAGCTTTTAAATCAAGCATACTTGTCTGATCTAATCCAGTTAAGGGTTCATCTAAGACAATTAAATCTGGTTTACCAATAAATGTTGAGATAATTGCGAGTTTTTGTTGGTTCCCTTTTGAAAGTTGATAGATATACTTAAATAAAGGAATATCAAAAAGATGAATTAATTCTTCAGATAACCTATCTTTCTTAACTTTTGCCAAAGTCTCTAGATATTCAGACACTTTAATTAAAGGCGGCAACATCATCACTTCTGGTAGATACCCAATTTTTAATTTCTTTTTATTGACAAACCCTAAATCTGGTCTTTTAAAACCTAAGATGAGTTCTAATAAAGTTGTTTTCCCTTTTCCATTTTCGCCACTAATCACGATAAAATCATGAGCTTCAATGATCAAATTAAAGCTTTGAGGACAATAGTGCTTCTTTGCCTCTCTAAGCTCAATTAAGTGCATAATGATAGATGAGTTGACCTGACTGTTTTAAGGTCTCAAACTCTTTCATATAGACGAAATAATTGATTGCGTTGACTTCACTACTCTCAAAGGTAATGATAATAGGGCATGAGATGAATAACTGATTTGAAAAAGGAATTGAAATTTTTATAAGTGAGTCAGTAACTTCATAAGAAACATCATATAGATTACCAACTGATATACTTTGAATAGGTTTAGAAAGACTTACGTATTCAACATCAATTTGTTGCAATCTAGAAATATAGGTCATTTTATCTTTTTTTCCTGATAAAGCTGTCCAATCGATCAATTGACGATCCTCATCAATTGACTTTAAACTAAAAGAGCCTATAAAAACATCATATACATCTTCATTAATGAGTTCTATATTTAAATAACAATCTTTGATATCAAAATCATAACCTAAAACTGGACTATCAAAAACATAACTATATTTATAATAGGTTTCATTTAAATAGCTTTCTTCTTTCAAAAAAATAATGTTTTTTAACTCTAGATTCATCGACTTTGAGTCATCAAGGTCATGAATCTTTAGTTGATGATAACTTTTTTCATCAACTAATGGATGTTTTTTAGTATTTAAATAAAAATCAATATAAATTTGTTCTGCTTCTTGGTCTAGATAGCTATAATATGTATCAACTGATAAATATTTAAAAGATATCTCGGTTTCATTTTTATTGATCAGTATGACCATAAAAACGACCATTGTAATCATAAATAGATATAAAATGATATGTTTCATATCCGTTTCTTTTCCAATCGTTGATATTGTGTTGTTACAACAAAAGCTTCATAACCACCCCTATTGACCTTAATCCAAAAAACATATCTAGCTGCTACCCCATTTGTGATGATGCCTTCACCATAAATATATAAATCTACTTGTGTACCAGGGTCAACATCTAATTTAACAGTATATGATTCTTTTACATCTTCAGTGATGGTGTAATCAGCAGATAGTTTAATCGAACCGTCAAGATTATTTTTAAATGTTGGCTTAGTTGAGCTATATTTAATCCCTATGGAACCTGACGCAGATAAACTTAGTTTAGATGATGATTTACGGTCTAATGAATAATCATATTTAATTGCGCTATACCCATCATTATAATAAGAAAATAAGGTCTCAGTAATATAAGAGCATTCTATATCTTCATGAACTTGATAAGTTCGCCATCCCATAAACTTTCTTTTATCAACCTTTTTGTAATATGTTGTATATTCACTACTCGTGTAATCTGATAATAGTTTTCCTGATGAAATCTCTAAACTTTCAAATGCTTGATAATTTGAATCTGCATGAACTGTGTTTGTTAAACCAAATAAGCTTAAAAACAGTAAAACCATAAACAATAATTTTTTCATAGGTAATCCCTCCTATTTCAATAGTAAGGATTATCAACCATTTTACTTTAAAAAAAATTCCAATGAATGGAATTTTAATTTTTGTTCTTCATATAAGCTTCAATATCTTTAACTTCTTTAATAATATCTTTAGATAAATTGATTGCGCCATCATGGGTGACAAAGATATCATCTTCAATTCTAATACCAATACCTTCTTCGGCAATGTATAATCCTGGTTCAACAGTGATTAATGCACCTTTAGGTATCGGTTTTGAGTAATTACCGACATCATGTACATCAAGGCCTAGGTAATGTCCTAGAGAATGATAATAGTACTTGTTAATCTCTTCATCATTTTTGATTAAACCAATACGTTTGGCACCTTCTATTAAGATGTTTTTCCCATATTCATTAAATTCTTTCATTGTGATGCCTGGTTTTAACCAAGCAATTGTTTTTTTATTAGCTTCTAGGACAACTTCATAAACTTCTTTTTGACGTTTCGTAAACTTGCCGTTTGCCGGAAACGTTCTTGAAATGTCAGAACAATAATAATTATAGTCAACACCTAAGTCGAATAAGATTAAAGTATTATCTTCAATCTTTGAATCATTTGCGACATAATGAAGGACTGTTGCGTTCTTGCCTGATGCGGCAATTGTATCAAATGAAGTGATTGTCTTATGTTTATTTAAGACATAATTATATTCTGCTTCAATTTCATATTCGAAAACATTGGGTTTTAGCGTATCCATAATCCGGTTTAACCCTAATCTTGCGATATCAATAGCCATTCTCACTTCAGTGATTTCAAATGAGTCTTTAATCGTTCTTAACTCTGCTAAGATGAGTTGATTGGTTTTGATGTTTAGATAAGGATAATTTCTTGAGAGATCATTTGAAAAAAGAAGGGCTTTTGTAGGGAGGGCTTTTTCTGATTGTCGATCAAGATCAAGATAAAAATCTATGATTTGGCCATAAGTTGCACGACGGTTCGTTGATAGAATGCCATTTAGAAATGAATCAAGTGTATTGATATCTTTAATATTTTCTAAAGGAATCTCAGATATTTGACTTGCTTCTAAAAATGTGAGTCCTGCACCATCCCATAAAGCCTTAACTGGATCAATGGTTTCAATGAACAGGTAGCTGCTTTCTTGATCAATACCTTTAATCATTACCAAGGCTACATGAGTTTGTTTGATATGAGTTAAATAATAAAAATTGCGGTTAACTGAAAAATGATAATTTTGATCATTTGATTTTTGAGGTGGAACACCTGAAAAAAGAACTGAAATTGATTGATCATTGACTTGTTTTAAGTAATCTTCTCTTCTTTTGTTTAACATAAATATGATCTCCTTAAATTTTTTCGATATGAGCTAACATCATTTGATTTAATTCATTTAAATATATTTTTGCTTCTGTTAAATCTTTTTTCTTTGTGCCATAATAAATCTTTAATTTAGGCTCAGTTCCACTTGGTCTAAGTACAATCCAAGTATCATCTTCGAAAATATATTTTAAGACATTAGATTTAGGTAATTTTAATTTTGATTTAATCCCATCTTCAACTCTAACACTTAATAATACATCATCGTAGCCAAGTAAGTGTTTATCTTCAATATGAGGTGGGCATTCTCTAAAGTGAGCCATGATTTGGTCGATTTTTTGACTTCCCTCTATACCTTTTAGCATAATAGAGTGCGTATATTCATAAAAAGCACCATATTTAAGATATATTTCAGCCAAATAATCAATCATCGTTTTATTTTGCAGCTTTAAATGATTTGCGATTTCAGCCAATAGATAAACGGCTTGAACAGCATCTTTGTCTCTAACAACATCTGATATTAAAGATCCATAAGACTCTTCACATCCAAAGATGTAGGGATTCGTTTCTTTATACTTTTCAGCTTGTTCACCAATGAATTTGAAGCCTGTCAAAGTCGTAATGACATCAAGGTCAAAACTTCTTGCGATGACTTCAATAAGTTTAGTTGTAACATTAGTCGTATAAACATGACCATTAGGTGGTAATATATTAAATTTTTTTCTCATGGAAAGTAGATAATAAAGCTCCACACTTGCTGTTTGATTTCCTGTGATCAAATGAAAATGATCTTCATGTTTAACAGCAATCCCTAATCTGTCAGCATCTGGATCAGTTACCATCACAATGTCTGCATCTATTTCTTGAGCATATTTAATGGTTTCGATGTAAGCATCTTTTTCTTCAGGATTTGAAGATTCTGTAGCTGAAAAATCAGGATCAACAACCATTTGGGGTAGATATGGATGAATATCATAACCCTCTTCAGTTAAAAACTTAGGGATGATTGGTCCACCAGTTCCATGAAGGGGTGAATAAACTATTTTTATCTTTTTAGTCTCATTTAATATTTTAATCGGTCTAATTGCATTTAAGTATAGTTGATCAAATGACTCATCAACATAAGATATTAAATCACTATCAAGTGTTTCAATATGAAAAATATCTTCGATGCAATCAATTTCATCAATAATGATTTGGGCAACATCAGGATTCACTTGAGAACCTGTTTGATCATAGACTTTATAGCCATTATAAGCCTTTGGATTATGAGATGCTGTAATCATAATGCCCCCACTTAAATTAAAGTGTCTGACGGCAAAACTAAGCATTGGTGTTGGTCTTAATTGGTCAAAGACAAAAGACTTAATCCCTTTTGCAGCAAAAACCATTGCTGCTTCTTTAGCAAATTTTTTAGAGTCATGGCGGTTATCATAGCTAATTGCTACACCTTGATTTAAATGATGCTTTAAAAGGTAGTTGGCAAACCCTAGGGTTGACTTTCTAATGGTATAGATATTTACTCTATTAGTCCCAACACCCATTATACCTCTTAAGCCTCCTGTACCAAAAGATAGATTTTGATAAAAAGCATCTTCAACCTCTTTTTCAGACAATGATTTAAGTTCATTTTTTAGGTTTTTATCCAAGTTTGAATAGTTTTTCCATAAATCGTAATTTTTCTTATAGTCCATATTTAATCACCCATCTTTATTGTAACAAAAAAGAAGCTAATATGCCTGGCTATTTTCTAATTTGTTCGTTTTTATTATAAATTTTTAACAATCCTTTTAAGATAAGGTCAGAATCTACTGTTAACTCATGAGAACATAGAGGTGCAATCATTTGTGAGAGTCCTCCAGTTAGAACAATAGAAAAATCTTCTTTAACCTCTTTTTTAATGCGCTCAATAAGTCCATCGACTTGTGCTGCAACACCATAAGTTGCACCAGATTGCATACAGTGAATCGTATTGGTTCCCAATACTTTTTTAGGGACTTCAATATCTATATCAGGAAGTAATGCTGTATTTCCTACTAGTGCTTTAATAGAAACATCCACACCTGGCGTGATAATCACGCCTAGAATCGTTTTATGTTTAACATAGATGTATTTAATAGCTGTCCCTAGGTCAACAATTAAAGCGTTATCGATGTCATCATCTAGACCTACAGCATCACAAATTAAATCTGCACCAACTTCTCTTGGATGATCAGTTTTAATATTTAATCCTGTTTTAACACCTGGGCCAACAACTAAGGGTTCAATATTAAGAAATTTACGAGAAATCTCTTTTAATTTTTCTGTCACTCTTGGCACAACACTAGAGATAGCTACATGTTTAACTAACTTAAAATCAATTAAGTTTTTCATTTGGATGTAGTATTCATCACCAGTTTTATCAATTTCAGTATTTAATCTATAAGTATCAATGATTTTAAAACCATCAGAGATGCCCATGAAAATATTTGTATTTCCGATATCAAAAAGTAAAAACATAGCTCAAACCCCCACTTTAGTTAGTTTCGTTTAATTTAGATAAAGCAAGCACAATAGGTGTTCCTATTAATACCGCCAAAATAGCTTCTATTAAGCCATTTGTAACAGCAATCGTATAAATAAAACCTAATAATTCAGGTGCTGGAATGTATTGAGTAATAAATGTTCTCTCAAAAATAACTAAGAATCCTAAGACTAAAACAGTGTGCAAAAGCGTTGCTAATAAAAGTGTTGAAGGTATCACTGTTTGAGAGCGATCTTTTTTACGAATCATTGCGTAATACATGGTTATAAAGCCAGAGATTAACAATAAAGCAATTGGAACGATTAGATTTTCACTTAATCCAGATATGTCGATAATTGCTTTTGATGCATAATAAAGGGCAAACACAGTAACAATTGAAACAAATCCAAATATGTATATTTCTGAGTTTTTAATTTTTTTATCAAACAATTTAAATAAATCGAAAATATAGCTTGCAGCTATCGCAAATATCATTCTTGGAAGCACGGATACTAAGGGATTTACAAAGGCTGGATCAAGGATACCTGTTGGTGTAGTTGCGGCTCTAATAAGCGAACCAATCCCAAAAATAAATCCTAACATGACCGTATATTTCTTAGGTAATAAAAAAGCGCCAATTAAAACAGGAATGTGGATCAATGTTAGAGCCGTGGTTCCCATTGTAATATAGCCTATTTGTGGTACAAACGTCATTAACAATATAATGGACGCAAAAACAGTTGTAAGGGTAAGATATTGAATCTCACTTTTTTCAATTTTTTTCATTTTTTCTCCTTTTTAGGCCACTTGGGTCCCATAAGATACTCATATTATATATGAATTAAATAAATGTTACAAGAAAAAAGTATAAATATATTTTTTAAGTAAGCTCTATAACAATTTGATTTTGATCATCAAAATCAATGATAACATCTTTAAATACACTTAAGTCGATTGCGTTTGTCTGCTTATTGATTAGATAAGCTTTAAGTCTAATTATTTTTAAGGAATCATTGAAAATAACATCAGTTAAATTTGAGTAATATAATTTTAAGGATTCATAATCTTTAAATAAATCTGGA
>CAYJDZ010000018.1:0-16243 GCA_964368955.1 uncultured Mariniplasma sp. | reverse complement strand
GTAATATGGTATAATATGAAGGGTGATTTAATGAATATTATCTATGGTGGTTCCTTTAATCCACCGACAATTGCACATCTTAATATCATAAAAACATTACTTTCTAATTACCCTAATTCAAAAGTAATTGTTTTACCTGTAGGCAACGACTATAAAAAACCAGAATTGATTGATTTTAATCATAGATGCGAGATGATCAGTCTACTGATTAAACAAAATAAAGAAGAAGTTGTTATATCTAACTTAGAACATCGTTCTGGTTACCAAGGTACCTTAAAAGCATTAGATGAGTTAAGTCTAACTTACGATAACCTACATTTTGTCATTGGATCTGATAACTTAAAAGATTTAGTCAATTGGATTTCATATGAAACGCTTTTAGAGAAATATCCGTTTATTGTTATCAATAGAAATAAATATATGACTCAATTACAAGCAGAAGAAATGTTTAAAGAATTCAAACACAAATTTATTTTTCTAGATTTTGATATGGATGTTTCATCCACGAAAATTAGAAAACATATCGAAGCATATAAAAATTTATTAACCCCTGAAGTTTATCAATATATTAAAAAACATAAATTGTATGAGGTGTCAAAATGTATAAACATGGTTATGTAAAAGTTGCGGCTGTAACACCAAAAATTGTAGTCGGGAATATTAAGTTCAATCAGGTAGAGATTGTTAAAGTTTTAGATCAATCTAGAGCTAGTTTCACTGTATTTCCAGAACTAACAATTACTGGTTATAGTGCAAGTGATCTATTCTATCAAGAATCTTTTATCAATGAGGCTAAGGAAGCTATCGACTATATTATGAAACATACAACATATGAAGGCATTTATATGCTTGGCGTACCACTTGATATTTATGGTGTATTATTTAATTGTGCAATCGTAATTAAAAAAAATGAAATACTAGGAGTTATTCCAAAACACTATTTACCAAACTATCATGAATTTTATGAAAAGAGATGGTTCCATTCAGGAAAAGATTCAATTTTAACTCAAATTGATTTATTGGGTCAAAAAGTTCCTTTTGGTTATTTAATATTTGAAGAAAAAGATAAAAATATTAGATTTGGAGTAGAAATTTGTCAAGATTTGTGGGCAACATACGCTCCAAGTGATGATATGAGTTTAGCTGGAGCAAACCTCATTTTTAATCTATCTGCTTCAAGTGAATATGTAGGCAAGCAAAGTTTAAGAAGAAATGTGATCTTAGATCATTCTCGAAAACAATTGGCAGCTTACGTTTACACAACAACTGGGCACTATGAATCAAGTAGTGAAACCGTGTTTTCAAGTCATAAAGTGATTGCTGCACTAGGTGAGATAGTCGTTGAGAGCTCTGCGTTTACTAGTGAAGAAACTCATCTATATGCTGATATAGATTTGATGGGCATAAACTATCAAAAAAGACAAGATTCTACATATAGAGATATGCATCTAAATTTAAAAAATATGTATCAATACATTGATTTCAAAATCAAGGAAACTGAATTATATCGATTTGAAGAAAAATTAAACCAAACACCTTTTATATCTAAACACAATCATTTAGAAGATACTAAAGTAGCAAACCATTTACAAGTTTTTGCTTTAATTAAGAGATTAGAATCTATCCCTAAGTCTGCCAATAAGATTATTATTGGTGTATCTGGTGGTCTTGATTCAACACTTGCTTTATTGGTTAGCCATCAAGCGATGACTTACTTAAAAAGAGATGTTAAAGATATTATCGCAGTGACTATGCCAGCAGAAGTGACATCTAAGGTGTCAAAGTCTTATGCTTTAGAATTAATGGAAAAACTTGGTGTCACTACCCTAGAAATCCCGATAAGTGAAGCTGTCAATCTTCATTTAAAATCTATTGAGCACGAAGAAATTGATGTAACTTATGAGAACACACAAGCGAGAATGAGAACACTCATTTTAATGAATCTTGCGAATAAATATGGAGGATTTGTTTTAGGTACAGGCGATTTATCAGAGATAGCACTTGGATGGATGACATATAATGGCGATCAAATGAGTATGTATGCAATTAACTCTGGACTTCCAAAAACTTGGGTTAAAAACTTAATTGATTTTCATTCAAAATCACTATATAAAAATCTATCGGATGTCCTAAAGCATATTTTAGATGCGCCAATTACACCAGAACTTATTTCTAATCAAAATACAGAAAATTCTATAGGTAGATATGATATTAATGATTTTATTTTGTATCATCATCTTCAAATGGGAGCAGACGAAGATAAGATTAAATGGTTGGTAAAACAAGCTTACAATCTAAAAAAAACAGAAACTGAAACGTATGTTAATCGCTTTTTTAAGCGTTTTTACACACAACAATTCAAAAGACAAACCCTTCCAGAGGGACCAAAGATATTAGGTATCAGTCTATCACCACGAGGTGAATATAGAATGCCTAGTGATGTTATAAGAAAGTGATGTTATGAATAAGAATAAAAAAGTTATAATTGGATTAAGCGGTGGAGTTGATAGTAGTGTAGCAGCATATTTACTCCTGAAAGACGGCTATGATGTTGAAGCCGTTTTTATGCGTAATTGGGATAGTGCAACTAATAGTGATATAAAAGGCAATCCAACGGCATTTAATGAGGTCTGTGAGCAAGAAAAAGATTATCAAGATGCTCTAGAAGTCGCAAACAAGCTAGGCATAAAACTTCATAAAGTCGATTTCATTGAAGATTATTGGGATCGTGTTTTTTCATATTTCTTAGATGAATATAAAAAAAATAGAACACCTAATCCTGATGTGTTATGTAATAATGAAATTAAATTTAAAGCGTTCGTAGAATATGTTAAAAACCTTGATGCAGATTATATTGCGATGGGACATTATGCCCAAGTTGATCTAAGTGGAGCATACCCTAAGTTGTTGCGAGCACTTGATCAAAATAAAGACCAAACTTATTTTTTATCACAACTTAGAGAAGATCAATTAAAAAATGTCATCTTTCCAATTGGTCATCTAGATAAAAAAGAGGTTAGAAAAATTGCACATGAACAAGGTCTAGCAACAGCAGAAAAGAAAGACTCTACTGGTATTTGTTTTATTGGAGAGAGACACTTCAATGAATTTTTAAGTAACTATCTACCTGCTCAACCTGGAGATATGAAAAGACTTGATGGTACTCTTATTAAGAAACATCAAGGCCTTATGAACTATACAATTGGACAAAGAAAAGGGTTAGGTATTGGAGGCACTAAAGAAGAAAGTAGTGCTTGGTATGTCGTTGGAAAAGATTTAAAAACAAACACGCTTTTTGTTGAACCTGATTTTGACCATTCATATTTATACTCAGATGAAGCAATTATTACCGATGTTGTTTGGAGAGGTCCAAAATTAGAAGGTGAGATGACTGCGAAATTTAGGTATCGTCAAAAAGATCATTTTGTCATCGTCGAATGGCTAGATGATAAAACTATAAAAGTTATATATCCACAAAAAATAAGAGCAGTCACACCAGGTCAAGTTTGTGCATTTTATCAAAAAGAAGTTTGTGTTGGCTCTGGGTTTATCAGCGATGTATTTATGGATAAAAAGAGAAGATTATATAGTTAAAAAGGGACCTAGTTCCTTTTTTAAAATAGCAATCAATGGTATAATTTGATGTATAGAAATCTAGTTGGAGGCGTTATGGACAAAGTTATTGGCAAAATTAAAAATTATGTTTTTCATAACGAAGAAAATAGTTATTCAATTGCACGCTTAATTGACGAACAAGATGAAATCATAACCATAGTCGGCTATTTTCCCAAAATAAGCGAAGATGTTAATTATGAGTTTCTAGGGACTTGGGTTAAACACCAAACCTATGGAGATCAGTTAAAAGTTGAGTCTTTTAAAAAAACAGAAAAACAATCAGCAGCTGGATTGATTAGTTATTTATCAAGCTCTTTTTTTAATGGCATTGGTGTTAAAACTGCAGAAAAAATTGTAAGTGAGATTGGTGAAGATGTTATTACAAAAGTTTTAGAAAAACCTAGCATTCTAAAAAAAGTTGGATTAAGTAACATCAGAATTGCTAAGTTTCACCAACAACTTCTTGAAAATCAGCTTAACGAACACATCTTAATTAAACTATATGGTTATAATTTATCGGGAAGACTAGCGATGAAACTTTTAAGCAAATACCAAATGCTGACCATTGAAAAACTAGAGGAAAATCCATATCGTCTAATCGATGATATTGATGGCATTGGGTTTATAAAAGCTGATGAAATTGCTAAAAAACTAGGCATTGATTCTTCCGATATTAGACGAATTAAAGCAGCAATACTCTTTGTATTAGAACACATAGCTTACCAAAATGGGGATTTATATTTGACTTTAGAACAATTAAATAAGCAAACAAGTGATATTTTAGAAATTGAGACAGATATTGATGAAGGTATTAGGGTTTTATTAGAAGAAAAAAGAATTACCATTGAAGATGAGAGATATTATTTAACAGCCTCATATTTTACTGAAATAAAGTTAGCTGAAAAAATAACTTTATTAAACGATCAAAACGATTATTATATGGATGAAACATATGTAAAAACCCTTATTGATGCTGTTGAGTTGACTAAAAATATGAATTACACAAATGTTCAAAAAGAAGCAATTTTACAGTCGCTGACACATAAAGTATCAATTATTACTGGTGGTCCTGGCACAGGAAAAACGACAATTATTGATGGATTATTAGAAGTTTATAAGATATATCATAAACTAAACTTTGATCATCCTGATATTTATGAAAAAATTGCCTGTTTAGCACCAACAGGACGAGCAGCAAAAAGGATGCAAGAACTGCTTCATGTTAAAACCTCAACGATTCATCGCCATTTAGGATATAATTATGATGGGTTTTTTTCATATGATGAATCACATCTTCTTCCACAAGATTTGATTATTGTTGATGAATCATCAATGATTGATATATTTTTAGCGGGCAAACTATTTGATGCTATAAAAAACAAAGCACAGATTGTCATTGTTGGAGATGTAGACCAACTGCCTTCAGTAGGTCCAGGACAAGTATTAGCAGATTTAATTGACTCTAATAAGATTACTGTTGTTAAACTAGATGAAATTCATCGACAAGCAAAGGATTCTAATATCATTTCACTTGCAAGTTTAGTCAATCACCAAAAACTATCTTATGATGATCTTCAAAGTGGTAATGACGTATATCTATATCAAACTCATAATCAAAAAATCCAACAAACCATCATTAATCAAGTTCAAGGTGCTCTAGATAAAGGATATTCTATGATTGACGATATTCAAATCCTAGTTCCAATGTATAAAGGGGATCTTGGAATAGATAAGTTTAATGAAATCTTACAAGAAAAATTTAACGCAAATAAAAATAAGAAAATAGTAACAAAAGATAAAACATATTTTGAAGGAGATAAAGTCATTCAACTCATCAATGATCCAAAACGTTTGATTATGAATGGTGATATTGGAATTATCAAGAAAATTGATACAGACCAAGATGGAGAAAAATATGTGATCGTATCATTTGATGATAACGATGTTTTATACACAAAAGCTGATCTTGATGAACTGAATCTTGCGTATGCAATATCCATTCATAAAGCGCAAGGAAGTGAATATAAGATTGTAATGATTCCGATGGTGAAAAACTATATGCACATGTTAAAAAAAGAGCTGATCTATACAGCAATTACCAGAGCGAAACAATATTTAATCATTTTAGGTGACATGAAATTATTAGTCTATGCTGCAAATCATTTATCTAATAAAAGACAAACAACACTCGCACTCAGATTAAATGGAGATTTCGACTTAGTTAAAATCGATGATGATGATGATGATATATCGCCATATGATTTTATGTAACCAATTAAATTTTTATGATTAATTCAAACTTAATGAATATCTCAAAATGTGAAATCAAAGTTTTTAGATTAATTGAATCATCTCACAAATAAATAAATAAAGGTTATCACACCGATTCGGTATGATAACCCATTTTTTTATCTTAGAGTAGATCCACTTGTAATTTTTTTAGTTGTAAACTCATGAGATTTAAAGATTCTACAATTTCTTCCGATTTCTGTTTTTTCAGGTATCATTGTTTTTTTCTCTATGACGGTAATGCCAGTAGCAAGTAAATCAGGTTTTTCTATATTTGGTGTATTGTCATCCCCAAATCCAATATGAGATCCTCTACCTATGACTACTTTTTTGTCTATAATACATTTATCAATCACAACATTATTACCGATAATAACATTGTTTAAGACAACGCTATCTTTGACAATGCTGCCTTTGCCAACTCTAACACCCGGACTTAAAACTGAATTGATAACAGTACCTTCAATTACTGATCCATTTGAGATTAGAGATGTTTGAATCTTCGCATCTGAACCAACTTTTGCTGGTGGTAGATCCTCACTTTTTGTGAATACCTTCCAAGTCGGATCATATAAATCAAGTGCAGTATAATCTTTTGTCATTTGAAGATTTGTTTCCCAGTAAGAATCATAGGTACCAACATCCATCCAATAATCCTTGAATTGATACGCAAAAACTTCTTTTTTAGTTGTTTCAATTAAAAATGGGATAATGTGTTTACCAAAATCTAAGTCATCTCTTTTAACACCAAGAAGAACTTTTTCTAAAAGCTCATAATTAAATAAGTAAATTCCCATAGAAGCAAGATTAGAATTTGATTTTTCTGGTTTTTCTTCAAAATCAATAATCTCACCACTCTTATTAATAGACATAATTCCAAAACGACTAACTTCACTAGGATCAACTGGTTGGGTTGCGATGGTTAAACTTGCGTTTTTTTCTTTGTGCAAGTCAATCATCTTACGATAATCCATCTTATAGATATGATCACCTGATAGAATAAGAACGTATTTAGGATTTTTTCTTTGAATAAATTCTAAATTTTTCAAAACGGCATCAGCTGTGCCCAAATACCAATAGTTATGAGGCTGAAGTAAAGTTATGCCTGAATCCCGTCTATCCATATCCCAAGCTTTACCACTACCGATATGTTCATTTAAAGATAGAGGTAGGTATTGAGTAAGGATACCGATATCGTATAAATTTGATTGTGTACAATTAGATAGTGCGAAATCGATGATTCTAAACTTTCCAGCAAAAGGCATCGCTGGTTTTGATCTTCTTTGTGATAAAATATCAAGTCTTGAACCTTTACCACCGGCTAAAATTAAAGTTAAAGTTTCCATAGTGTTACACTCCTAGTATGATTTGGTATAAATTTTCATATGATAAAGCCATTTGTTTCAGGCTATAATCTTTGTCCATTGCTTGTTTCATGAGTTTCTTAAAGATAGGAAGGTTATCTTTATATAATTGTATGCCTTCAAATAGTTTTTCTTTTAAATCATATCCATCATAATTTCTAAATGTAAATCCAGTGCCAGAATCTGTAAATTTGTTAAAAGGTTCTACGGTATCTTTGAGTCCTCCAGTTTCTCTAACAACGGGTAGAGTTCCATAACGCATAGCAATAATTTGACCTAAACCACAGGGTTCAAATCGACTTGGCATCATGAATAAATCACTAGAGGCATATAGTTTATGTGCAAGTTCTTCGTTAAATCCTACATAGTTTGAAACTCTTTTTGGATATTTGAAAGACAAATATCTAAAAAATGCTTCATAGGAGTCATTTCCTGAGCCCATTAGAATAAATCTAGCGTTTGAGTATTCAACAACTTCCTCTAAAACTTGTGTCATTAAATTAATGCCTTTTTGAGTAGCAAGTCTGCCAACATAAGTTATTAATGGTTCTTTTAGATCAACATCTAGATTGAAATGATGTAAAATGTGCTCCTTATTCTTTTGTTTTGCTGAAAAATAATTACGTTTATCAAAATTAAATTCAATCAAGTGATCAGTTTTAGGGTTAAAGACTTCATCATCAATGCCATTAAGAATGCCAATGAAGTCATCTTTTCTAGACTCCAATGCACCATCTAGAGTGAATCCGAATTCTTGGGTTAGAACTTCATTTCGATAAGTTGGTGAAACAGTATTAATTTTAGTCGCTCTTTCGATGCCAGCTTTTAAAAAGTTGACGCGATCAAAATGAATATATGTATAACTAAATTCTGAGTTAAAGAATCTTGCAACATATGGGTCAAAAGAACCTTGATACTCTAAGTTATGAATGGTTAGTAGCGTATGAATAGAGTAGTAATCATTATTGATTTGTCGATAATGTTCATCAAGTAGGTAAGGAATCATAGCTGTTTGCCAATCATTTAGATGAAGCACTTGAGGATAAAAATTAAGTAAATCCATAGCCTCTAGTATCGCATAACTAAAACAAGTAAATCTTTCTGCATCATCATTATACCCATATAAATGCTCACGTTCAAAGTAGTGCATATTTTGGACAAAAATGAAACTCATTTCTTGGTAGATCAATTCATAATAATGAACAATTGTCTCAATACCACCCATAGAAATCGTCTTAGTTCCTTTATGAGTCATTTCTTGATGATGTTTTGCTATATTTTTATAATAAGGTGTGATAACTGTGACTTCATGACCTAAATTCTTCAGTGATTTAGGTAGAAATAAAGCCATATCAGCTAATCCGCCGGTCTTGCTAAATGGGAAAACTTCTGAACTGCAGAACAAGATTTTCAAGGCAATCACTCCATTCGTTTCATATATTATTATTATACATGATGGAAGCGTTTTTATCAACTTCAAATTTGTGTCTTTTTTTAGTAAAAGTGATAACTCTATTTTAATATATGTTATACTTTAAATAGGCGAGGATATATATGAAAAAAGAAAAATCATGTGGCTGTATTATTTATCGATATAACTTAAATAAAAGAGAGTTTTTATGTATTAGACAAAGAAATGGGAATCATGTTGGCTTTCCTAAAGGCCATGTTGAAATAAATGAAAGCGAAGTTCAAACTGCAATTAGAGAAGTTAAAGAAGAAACAAATCTTGATGTTTTTGTTTTTGATGATATTATGGCGAAAAACAATTATATGCTTTATCAAAATATCGATAAAGAAGTTGTCTATTTTTTAGCAACACCAACATCTTTTGATTTAATCAAGCAAGATGAAGAAATTATTGACATGATGTGGATAGAAGAAAAAGACGTTGAAATGATGATTACATATCAAGTTAACAAAGATGTTTTTAAAGAGATTATGTCTCAATATCATGATCATATCGAATATCAATTAGATATTAACTTAGTTTCTTATTTATACCAAACAATACTTCCTATGTACACTAAATTTGATAAAGCACATCAATTTGATCATGTCCATCAAGTTCTCAAAACATCGCTCGAAATTGCGTCTAAACTAGATAAAATCAGACTAGATTTAGTATATGTGATTGCCTTTTATCATGATATAGGTCTTTTATTTGGAAGAGAACACCATCATATGACTGGAGGACAGTATTTAGCTGATGATTTGATGATTAAAAAGTACTTTAGTCTAGAAGATATTAAAGTAATGAGACAAGCAATTGAAGATCATAGAGCATCTCATGAAGATACACCAAGAACAATATATGGAAAAATTATCGCAGAAGCAGATCGAGACATTGTTCCAGAAGTAATCATAGAAAGAACTATTTTGTATGGATTGAGTCATTTTCCTGATGTAAACAAACAACAGCATATGGTAAGAGCATTTGAACACTTACAAGAAAAATATGGTGTTAATGGATATCTACAACTATGGTTGGATTCAAAAAAGAATGTTGATGGGTTAAGAGACCTTAGACTTTTATTATCTGATGAAACTAAAATCTACACTGTAATTTCTAAAAAGTATGATAAACTTATTAAAACATGATGATTGAGTGTTAGTATTTCAGGTGAGTATACAACTTAATAAAGAGATTTAAAAATATTGATTTAAAACATTTAAAACGGTAAAATGATGTTAGGGAGAAAACTATCCCCTTTTTTATAGAAATAGTTGGAATTTCAAAGTATTTAGCGTATAATATGATAGATAAAGGAGACATCTATGAGCGTAAGAGTAGAGGTAGCAAGGTTTGTGTTGAAATTAGTATTTCACTTGAAATACAAATTTAAATTTACATACACAAATTTTGATAAAAACAGAGAGGATCCATTTTTCTTGATTTCGAATCACGCATCATTAAATGATCCACTTTATGTTGCAATGAATATCAAGAAATATCCATATCCTGTTGCAAGTAATATTTTATACACAAACAAGTTTATGAAGTTTGGGTTAAATAAGGTCATTAAATCGATTCCTAAACGAAAAGGTCAATCTGATGTCCAAACGATTAGACACATTTTAAATACGTTTAATAAGGAACAACGTAGTATTATGATCTTTCCAGAAGGAAACTCTTCATTTTTTGGAGAACAGACAAAAACAGATTATAAGAGCACTGCAAAAATTGTAAAAAAAATTAGTCATGATTTAGTAATTGCTAAAATTAATGGTGGATTCTTCTCAAGTCCTAGATGGGGTGTAAAAAGAAGAAGACCTGAGTTTCATATTGATTATAAGCTTTTGTTGTCAAAATCCGAAGTTGATGAGATTAGTTTAGAAGATTTGGCAGCAATTATAGAAAATGCAATTAAATATAACGATTATGAGTGGAATAAAATTGAGAAAATCAAGTATAAATCTTCTCATAAAGCCAAAGGTTTAGAACAATATATCTATGCATGTCCAAAATGTAGAAGTCTACAAACTATTTACACACATAGAAATGATATTAGTTGTGAAAAATGTGGACACTTAGCAAAATTTAACTCATATCATTTATTAGAGGGTTTAAATTTTGATAATTTAATTGAATGGGATCATCTCCAAAAGAAAGTCTTAACAGCACAAAAGCCTAACACCTTATTTAAGTCAAGTGGTAAGTTTTACATGATAGAATTAAGCAAAGGCTCTCGAAAATCATTTGGTAAAGTTGAAGCTACTGTTAATCATGAACTTCTTATCTTGTCTAATCGATTTATTCAAAAACCATTTCATTTAGAAGAATTAAGTGGTTTAGTGCTAACACAAAGAAACGTATTATCTTTTGATTACCAAAATGAATCATATATGATCAAAATGAAAGATCCAATGTTGTTTTTAGACAAAATAAACCTACATAAAGGAGTATTATAAAATGGAAGAATGGGGCATTATTGTTTATTTTTTACTCATCGGAGTTTTAATGTTTTTTGCCAAAATTTTAAAGACTTGGTTACCTGGACTTAATCGGGTAGTTTTACCTACATCGTTATTGGGCGGTGTAATCGGATTGATTTTATCATTAGTGTTTGCACCTATCTTAATAGATGAAGCTACTTTCATTGATGTTGATTTAATGGGATATATCGTTTATCATGCGCTTGCCATCGGGTTTATCGCATTGGCATTAAAGCGAAATCCATCAAAAATTAAGAAAAAAATATGGTCTACTGGTATGTTAATTACTTCGACTTATGCACTTCAAGCTGCCATCGGTATTCTCTTAGTTCTAACCATCTTTAGCAAACAATTTGTTGGAAGCGGTATGTTAGTTGCCTTAGGTTTTGGACAAGGACCAGGTCTTGCACTTTCAATTGGTAAGATGTGGAACGATATGTTAGGGGGTAATGGTGCAACGTTAGGTGTTTCTTATGCATTTTTAGGGTTTGTTTTTGGTGGCACCGTTGGTGTTTTAATTATTAACGTTATGAGCCGAAGAAAAGGTTATGCAAAACCAAAAAATTACGTGGAAGAATCAGTAGGTAAAGAAACCATTGAAATTGACACAGTTAAAGAAATTAGTTTACTTGATGGTCTAACAACTCAAGTAATTATTATCTCCATCATTTATGGATTAGTCTATCTTACATTATTATTAGCAAATATGGCACTTGCAAACCTTGGCTCTATTGGAGAAACTATATTTGGGCTATTAAAAGGATTTAATTTTATTATTGGGATTATGTATGCGTTAATCTATAAACAAATCTTAAAAGCATTAGAGAAAAAAGGTAAGAATGTTAAATTTATAACTAATAATTATATGCTATCGAATATTACATCAATTGCTTTTAATATTATGATTGCAGGTTCAGTTCTAACCATAACGCTAGATTTTCTTGCTTCTTATGGTTTGCAGTTAATTACAACTTCAGTGATTGCAGGAATTGCAACTTTGTTTTACTTAAGATATATGACTAAAAGAGTCTATGGTAGTTATCAAGATCAATATTTTATCGGATTATTCGGGATGTTAACAGGTGTAGCATCAACAGGACTTGCACTTCTTAAAGGTGTAGATCCTAACTTAGAAACACCAGTAGCTGAAGAAATGGTCCTTGGTTCTGGTACAGCAATTACAATGGCATTACCACTTTTTGCGATTCTATTCATTCCTTCTTTGACATATGGTGGGGCAAACGAAATGTTATGGGTATATGTTGCTTTTGCAGGATGTCTATTATATACAATTATTTTTGCAACAATCCTTCTCATTAGAGGAAGAAGAGGCGTAAATATTTAATAAAAAATTAAATTATATACATAAATGAACATTCTAAATAATATTTAGAGTGTTTTTTTTGCATCTCAGATATCACTTTAATTACAAAGTGATATAATCAAGTTGAAGGTGATACATATGTCAAGTTTTAGAAGAACATTTGATTCTATTTCAGGCAATTGGGATAAGACACAATCTAATCAAGAAACCGAAGAACAAAATATTTTAGGCTATCTTTCGAAAGATGAAATTAATCGCCAATTGATGTACGAACATCAAGGTGCCATCACATCTATAGTCTTATTGATGATTATTGTTGGTGTGGTTATTATTGATGTAATGATAAAATAAGGATTAAAAAACACCTTTTTAGGTGTTTTTTAATGGACGAATGCAAGTCATATCTTTATGGGTAGAAAGATTAACATAATTTCCAACTTCATAAGCTTCCAATTGATTACATTGATGAGCTTTTAAGTATGCAAAGGGATCATTCAAATTAGGATTTAACCAGTTAATAATCTCATTTTTAGTAAGTATAACAGGCATGCGGTCATGAATAGATGACATGATATCAGTAGAAGCCGTTGTTATAATAGCTGCAGTAAATATAGATTTATCAATATCTTTATAGCGGCTCCACAAAGCAGCGAAGGCAAAAACTTCTTGATTATGTAATTGTATTCTATAAGGTATTTTCTTGCCGTTTACTTTTTTCCATTCATAAAAGCTATCCGCAAAAATCACGCATCTATTTGAGATAATGGCGTTCTTAAAAGACTTTTTTTCTAAAAGCGATTCTGATCTTGCGTTAATGATCATAGGAACTGATTTTAAATCTTTAGTAAAATCAGGGATATACCCCCATTTAATTGAGCCAACTCTAAAGCCTTGATTAACAGGTATCATTGCGATTACTTGCTCGCTCGGTGAAACATTATAAGCTGGCATATCAAGGTTATCAATGTTTACTTCTAAATCTTTGTAACCAGATAAATACTTAATAAAATCCGTTTTTGTCAAAGTGATTGTAAAACGACCACACATATTTATCCCTCTTTGTGAAAATAGTTTACCTATATTCTATCATATTTTCTAATTCAAGTAATATGATACAATAATCTGATGGATTATGCTATAATATAGGTGGCAAAAACATTCCTGATGAGGTCAAATATACATCAAAAACACGACATATTACTAAGATATGAGTTTTAATTGTGCAAACATAAAAGTTATTATTATAAATTATATATAAAAGGAGTCGTCATGAATATTTTATTCTGTTTAACACCCAAGGAGAAAGTAGCCTACATCTTTAGTGACTCAACCATTAGACAAGCCTTAGAGAAAATGCAGATTTACAGATACAGTGCAATCCCAGTATTAAATAGAAACGGTGATTATGTGGGAACCTTAAGTGAAGGTGACCTATTGTGGTTTATTAAAGATCATGACATTGATTTTGAAAAAACTGAACAATTATGTATCGCAGAAGTTCCAAGGAATAAAAACAATGTGTCAGTGATGATACAAACCAATATGGAAGACATAATCGATATTTCAACTAGACAAAATTTTGTGCCAGTTGTTGACGATTTTGGAGCATTTATTGGGATTATCACCAGAAAAGATATATTTAATTATATGGTTAATAAGATGAATGTTAAAGAGCAAATAAGCTTAGAAGAAAGTTGATTAAGAATCAACTTTTTTTATATAAAAAAGACGATCAAATGTGAAATCGTCTTTTGAATTCTTCTCTAGAAGTTTTAGAAGGTAGAAAAATCATTCCTAAAAGCGTCAAAATTGAATATATTAAGCATACGATAGATGGCCATGAAATAGTTAATACATTTGCTAAAATAAGTATGCTTGGAACAAGACCAATAAGCGTGATAATGAAAAGAGATGCGAAATAGTCATACCATTTTTTCCTATTTGCAAATATTAAAATGGTTAAAACTAAAATGGTTGATGTGACTGCTAATGGGAAAACAAAATCAACAGCCCAAGTATAGTCTCTAATCGAAAGACCAATCAGTATGACAACGGAAATAGTGAAAATTATTGTTTTTGTGAATTTGGATACCCAGAAAGTTGGATTTCCTAGCGTCAATAGCATCATAATTGAATATATGTTGGTCAGTGAAACTACTAAAGACCAAGTAAGAGGAGTTCCATTCATGTAATCAAGAGTTAGTGTTATCAACATGCTCATTACATTTAAAAAGATGAACAATCGATAATAAAAGTTAGATTTAGGACGTTTATTAAACTCTTTAAATTTGTAGCTAGATTCATCACTTTCACCAATAATGAGTTCTCCACCACAAAGTAAGCAATTATTTAGGTCTGTATCATAGTTAATTTTACAGGTTTTACAATATCTCATCATAAGCCTCCTTATAATTAGTCTCGATGGTAACTGCTAATCCTTCGTTGACTAGCATTTTTGTCATAAAATTCATCAGACTTAAATCTTTTAGAGGTGAACTTAGTAATATGTTTGTGTGATCTTTAACAGAAACCAGTGTGGTTGCGATGCTATAGCCAGCGTTGATGAAATCAACATCTAAAATCTTATCTTGCATCTGGGTAGGCAGTTTACATATGCCTAAATTAGATATAGAACAACTATTTATGCTTTCTCCCAATATATTATAGCCAATCTTAAAGGCTATTGTTTTTAAAAATAAAGGAAGTATACGTATCAATAAGTTTTTTTCAAATCCAACAAGAGCATTGATTCTACCATGAAGTTTGTGTTTATCAAGTTGATCTATAAAATGAGTTTTGGCAAGTTCAAGCATTTCTTCAAAGGTCCAGTCGTTTTTCTTACTTGAGTAAGTAGATTTAATATATAAAGTGAAATTTCTTAAGGTAACAGAATCAAAATAAGGTCGTAAATTAACTGGGATAAAGATTTTTAAAGGTTTTTTATGACCAACAAAATCAACGGATTCCTTATAGATACTATACGCAAGAAGTGCTGTCATGTATTGTGTAATCGTAGCCGAATACTTATTCTTCACAACATTAACAAACTCTTTTGTGTTTAGTTTAATTTTATATAATAGGACCCAATGATCACGGAAATGTTCACCGGTGATATGGTATGCTTTTTCTTCTTTTAGATTCAATTTATTGTTTTTATCGTAATTTGATACAAAATTATCTTCACTCTCTTTTTTTGAATATGGAAGTTCACTTAATATTAAGTGTTCATGCTCTAATTTGAATCCTCTTAATTTAAAATATTGAAAAACAATGGACTTTAAGAAGTGCATTGCTCCAGTACCATCTGAGATTGCATGGAAAGTTTCTAGAGAGATTTTATTTTTCAAATAGTAGACTTTAAACATATACCCACTATTTTTTATTGCCTTAAAATATTTACATAACTGAGCAGGTTCTTCTTCAACTCGGAAATGTTTTTGATTTTCAGCGAAATAATTCCAAAAAAGTCCGTTTTTCATTTGGACCGCAAAAGTTTCAAATCTAGGAAGAATTTTGTTAACGGATTGTTCTAGAATTTCTGAATCAATGATTTCGTCTAAATAAAACGATAGTCGAAAAACATTGCTCCTATCATCTTTTGAAACAGCGGGGAAAATTTTTCCAGCATTATCTAGTTTATACCAATATTTTCTTTTACGCAAAACACCACATCCTATTTACATAACATCATTTGTCTAAATGTATTATACACTTT
>CAYJDZ010000017.1:0-16292 GCA_964368955.1 uncultured Mariniplasma sp. | reverse complement strand
TGTTCAGTTTGAGAAAACATATCAACTGGTTGAATCTCTTTAAGTTCATATGTTTCTTTTAAATGTTCTAAATCTCTAACCTGTGTTTTTGGTTCACACGATATATAAACAATCTTTTTAGGTTTTAACTGAATAACTGCTTCTAAAAATTCCTTACTAGACCCATCTCTAGTAGGATCCATAAATAAGACATCTACTTGTTTGTCAAATGTTTTTATAAAAAGATTAACATCTTCATTCACAAATTCAATATTATTAATTTGATTATATTTCTTATTATTGACAGCATCGATATGAGCATCTTTGTTAACTTCTACAGCAAATACTTTACTAGCGTATTTCGCAATCATTAAAGATAGTGTTCCAATACCTGAATAGGCATCTAAAACAACATCTTTGTGAGTTAATTGTGCCATATCAATTGCCTTGTGATAGAGTTTTAGCATTTGTTCAGGATTAACTTGATAAAAAGATCGCGCCGAGAGTCTAAAAGATAAATCTTCTATTTTATCAATGATATAGCCTGGTCCATAAATAATTTTTTCTTGTTCTAAAAGCACCAAGTGCGTCTTTTTTTGATGGATATTTTGAACAGTCGTAATGACTTTAGGATGTTTTTTTACCAATTCTTGTGAGATTTTTTTAGCATTAGGTAATAAACTTCCTTGTGTAACAAACACAACCATCATATCTTGACGATCATATGATTTTCTAATTAAAACATGTTTTAAAATACCTTGATTTGTATCAATATCATAAGCTGGAATTTTGTATTTGTTCATGAGTATTTCAATTGTTTTAAACACCAAATTTGTATCTTTATCATGGATAAAACAGTTCAAGAAAGGTAGAACATCTCTAGTGTGCTCTTTGTAGAGGCCTAATCTTAATTTTTGCTTATTTGTTTTTGCTGATAAAACTACTTTATGTCGATAGTTAAGTGGGCGATCATTTTTAATCACTTCATTAACTTTAACATCAAATCCTTTTTGATCAAATAAATCTTGGATATACGCTTGTTTTAATTGTAGTTGATAATCATAGGTCATATGCAAAAAATCACATCCACCACACTCATAAAAAATAGGACAAACGACTTTTTTACGATTGATGCTTGGTGTAATGATATCTGTCTCTCTGACTGCCTTAACACTTTTATCTTTTATTTCAGCTATCTCATCTGGCAGCATATATTTATATATCTCACCATCTTCAATGACAGATAATTTCATATCATTTAATTTAATACATTTGATTTCCATATAAACCTCTTTTTTAATATAAATTTAATCTATTTCTTATTCTTTTCCATGATATATAACTCTTCAACTGCAAGTGAAATTTTAGTCACTGCATTTTCTTTTTTCATTGGATAGATATAATAGGTGTCATGAAGGGTGGATAAATCAATGCAATCCCCTTTTTTCATGTAATCATATTCAATATGACATCCATACATCGATAAAGGTTCTTTTACCAAGTCAACCTCATAAACATCATTTTTTAGTGATAGTTTAAACCCATTCAAATCATGAATCAACTTACCTTGCCCAAGCTTAACATATCCTTTTGTGTTAGGCAGTGCTTCTACTAAAACATCATCTTCAAAAAAATATGTTTTATCTTTTAATTGTTTTTTAACATTTTCTCTTTGCCATTCATACCAATCAGGAATATGACTAAATTCAGTCTTTCCTTCCTTAGCTTTTAATGCTCCATAAACATCCATTTCATAGGTTTTAAGACATTTCTTGCACCAGATAAGATTTGAATCGGAATCCATTTCATGCTCAGTTTTACAACTTGGACATTGATATAAGACTTTATGAATGTTTTTTGCTCTATTTTTATCTTTAATGGCGATTTTGTTTTCTTTTTGCCACTTATACTCATCATATTCAAAAGCTTTTCTTACTTTTTGGTTTATCTGATCAACTGTAAGATCATTTAAGTCTTTGACATCAAATAATTTAGTCATATCAGCTTCTAATGGAACCATTCTCATCTTTAAGTTCCAAGCAGGTTGTGTTAGAAAATTTCCATGCATATTTAAAACAACAACAGGTTGTTGTAAAACTTTAATCATTTTACCTAAAGAATCGGGCAAAATAGCTGTTGTTCCAATGAGTGAATATCTAGCTTCAGGATAGATTGCAACTATATTTTTAAGTTTTTCTAAAGCATATTTAATATGTCTGAATAAAACTGTATCATTGGTGAATTTTCTTTTTTGAATTGCTCCAACATTTCTGAGTAACCATTCTCTTTTAATAAACCCATCAATTGCAACTATATAATTTGCACGATAAGGAAATATTGCTTTCGTTGTAACTTTGAAATCAATAAACGCATGATGTGTACAAAGTAAGATATAAGGAGGTTTAAGACCTTCCATACCTACCTTGTTTACCTTTGACTTTCTTCTCCAAACTGTTGGAAAAGATAAAAGCCATGCTAAAGGAGTCAAATAAAACTTTTCCTTAAGTGGCTTTTTTTCTATATCATATCTTTTGAATTGATCCATCGTTTTCTCCTATATTTGTATATGCATTATTATATCATAGAAGAGAGATTATCAATTTATTCTTCCAAAAATTTTATTAAGTTTTTGCCTTCTTTTTTTGCTATATACATTGCTTTATCAGCGATTCCAATCATATCGTTAATTTTAAATGAATCTTTAACAATGGTTAATCCCATTGATACGCTTGTTACACTCTCATCTTCTATGTCTCTAATTCTTGTTGCATTAATTAAAACTTTTAATATATTTGCTTTATTTAGCAAGTCATCTTTAGATATTTTGTTAAACATGACGATGAGTTCATCTCCGCCAAAACGAAAAGCGAGATCGTTTTCTTCTATAAAGCTTAATATCGTGCTTGAGACAGATTCTAAGACCTTATCGCCTACTAAATGACCATATGTGTCATTAGTTCTCTTAAAGTTATCTAAATCAATAAAAACGATGCCCCATTCTTGTAAATCTTTATTTTGTAAAAACTTAATGAGTTTATCTTTCATAAATAATCTATTCAAAAGACCTGTCAAAGGATCGATATATTTTAGTATAGAATTCATCTTTTCATTTTTATAAAGTGTTGAATCTTTTGTTTGGTCTGTAAAAACCTCGATAGAGCCTATAACTTCACCGTTTTCTATTAATGGTATAGCTCTTACATGGACAACAATCCTATGCCCTTTTTTATGTTGTAGATAAACTAGATTATCAGTCACAACATTTTCTAAGATAGATTTTTGTAGCGGACATCCATCCAAACACAATCTTTTGCCAGATTCATCAATATGATTAAGCTTATTATCGAAACAATATGTGTTTTCCATCTCTTCTTTTGAAAAACCAGATATTTTTTCTGCCACAGGATTATAATATAAAATCTTTCTATTGACATCAACAATGTAGATACCTTCATGGAAATGGTCAAAATATTCTTTAAGCTGTTCAATCATGGTTAGACCTTCTTCCGTTATAAAATCATTAGTTTTTTTGCTGTCTGCTCCATAATTTCAATTGCTTTGTCTAACTGTTTTTTAGAATGCAGTGCTGATACCATGCACCGAATCCTTCCAGTATTCTTAGAAACAGTTGGAAAAACGATTCCTGAAACATATACTCCATTGTATAACAAAGCTTGTGAAAAAGCCATAGTTAAAGCCTCATCTCCGATCATTATTGGAGTAATCGGTGTTTGACTATGTCCAATATCAAACCCTATTTTTTCTAATTTGCTCTTAAAATACTTAGCATTGTCCCATAGAGTTTGTGTATATTCATCTGATGTTTCAAGCATATTAAAAGCTTCAATAATTGCTGCTGCTGCTGCAGGCATCATTGCAGTTGAAAACAGAAGTGGCCGACCTCTATGAAGTAGCCAATCTCTCATCAATGAAGATCCACAAACATATCCGCCTACAACACCTATAGCTTTAGATAGAGTCCCTACGATGAAGTCAACTTGACCATGAAGTTTAAAATGATCAACTGTACCTCTGCCTCTGTCACCTAAAACACCAGATCCATGAGCGTCATCAACATAAGTCAAACAATTATACTTTTTAGCAAGTTTTACAATGTCTGGTAGGTTAGCAATATCTCCATCCATTGAAAAAACACCATCTGTAATGATTAACACATTTTCATGTTTATTTCTTTGTTCTTTTAAAATGCGCTCTAAATCAGTCATGTTACTATGCTTAAAAACAGCTCTACTAGCCTTTGATAAACGGACACCATCGATAATTGATGCGTGGTTTAACTCATCAGAAATAATTAAGTCTTTATCCGTTGTGATTGCTTGTATAACACCAGCATTCACGTTATATCCAGACTGAAAAACTAAAGCTGCTTCTTCGTGTTTAAATTTCGCAATCACTTCATCTAATTTTTCATGAATATCCATATTTCCGACAATTGTTCTTACTGCTCCCGCACCAACACCATATGTGTCGATTGCTTCTTTAGCAGCTTTTTTAAGTCTTGGATGATTCGCAAAACCTAGGTAATTATTAGATGAAAGGTTAATAACTTTTTTACCATTTAAGGTGATTTCTGCATCACATGGTCCTTCATTGATTGGTAGTTTGCGATAAACTCCATCTTTTTTTAATTGATCAATATTTGTTTTTAAAAATGGCAATTTGATCACTCCTTATGTTTAGGGATTAAAACTATCTTCCCACTATTTCCTGATATCATTGTTTCCATACCTTTTTCAACATCTTCTAACGCAAATGTATGGGTGATGATTAAATCTAAGTCTAGTTGATGATTGTTCACTAGGCTTGTCACTTGATCCCAAGTTTCGAACAAGAGTCTACCTACAACGCCATACATCGTGATTCCTTTGAAAATAAAATCGTTTGAGATATCAAATTCAATAGCATCTGAACAAATGCCTAACATCGACATTTTCCCACCTGGCTTAATATATTTAAATGAGCTTTCAATAGCTAATTTGTTTCCAGAAAATTCACAAACAACATCGACACCTTTTCCATTTGTTTCTTCTAAGACACGTTTAATGACATCTTCTTTTTCTGGATTAATGACCACATGAGCACCTAATTTTTTTGCTAATTCAATGCGATAAGGGTTAATCTCAATTGCTATTATTTTTTTTGAGTTCATTGCTTTTGCGATATTAACACCCATTAAACCAATAGGTCCACAACCAACAATCGCAACATCTTTATTTTCTATATCAAAATGAAACATTGTGTGAACTGCATTGCCTAGGGGTTCTTGAATTGAAAGATATTTAGGATTTATTCCTGAATTATTGACGATCAAATTAAATTCAGGCATTTTAATGTATTCTGCAAAACAACCATCTGTATCTACACCTATAATCTTCGTGTTTTCACAAATATGATATTCACCACGTTTGCAAAACTCGCATTCGCCGCAAACAAGGTGTGTCTCAGAAGAAACAATATCTCCTAATTTAACTTTAGAAACGTCGCTACCTATCTTAATCACTTCACCAGAGAACTCATGACCCATAATATGTGGGGGTTTGACACGTCCTTGGCTCCATTTATCCCATTTATAAATATGAACATCCGTACCACAAATTGATGTAGCAAGAATTTTAATTAAGACATCTTTTGGGCCTAATTCATTTGGAACATCTTTTTTTGTTACTTTACATCCCTTAGCTTTTGTTTCTTTAATAACTGCAGTCATTTGCATGTTAATTTCTCTCCTTAAGATATATAAAATAAAAACGCTTTCATACTTCTATTATACCTTTAAACTCTTAAAATATAAAGCCTTAATCAAAAAAAATAAATAGCGAAAAGCTATTTATCTATTATTGATTAATCCAGTAAGATAAAGCAATGATTGTTTTCCCATCTTTGATTAGATTTTGATTGAACAATTCTTTGATTTCATCTTTTGTGAAAAGATAGACTTCAATGAACTCATCTAGGTCATGTGCGATGGGATGAATTTTTTGATAAGCATTTTTGGCATAGTATATCTCAATTTTTTCATCACTATAACCTACACAAGGATAGATTTGATATAAAAATGAAATTTCAGTTGAGGTGTATCCCGTTTCTTCTTCTAATTCTCTTTTTGCACATGTAAAAAATGATTCATGTGCAACATCCATCTTTCCTGCGGGAATTTCATAAATTATTTCGTTTAATGGGTAGCGAAATTGTTTAATTAGGACAACTTTTTCATCTTTAGTTACAGCAAGCATCGCTGCTCCACCTGGGTGTTTAACATATGAGCGCGTTGCTTCTTTCTGATTAGGAAGAGTAACCCGATCTTCGTGAATTTCCATAAACGAGCACTCATAAACTGTTTTTGAATCTATTTTAGTTTCCTTCAACTTTTACACCTACTTTATGATCTTTATATTTGATGTATGAAATAAAAATATCTAAAGTAAATGAAATAACGTTAAAATTAACATGTTCTAATGTGTCATTGGGTGTATGGTAGCTTGTATTTCTATTTTGATTTGACCAAGGCATGCCGATTAGTGTGGTTGCTTTAATTCCAACTTTACCAAACTCAGCAGCATCTGTCCCACCAGTTAGAAACGCAATTGGTTGTTTAAATGTGAATATGCCGCGAGTCTCAGATACTTCTAAGATTTCATCGATGAATTCTTCATCAAATTTAACAAAATCATTTAAATCGCTGGTCAGGAAAAACATTTCTTTTTCATCATATAAACAATCTGAATTAAGGACGTAAGTCGGTATAGCTTTAAGCTCTTTTTGATGTTTTGCAACATAAGCTCGAGCACCTCGCAATCCTTCTTCTTCAGCATCAAAGCTTAAGACAATTACTCTTGTGTGCTCTAACGATTCAACGTTTTTAAAGTGTTTTGCGACTTTAATCGCAATCATCGATGCAACTAAGTTATCGCCAGCACCAGGAGTTCCTTTTTTACTTGCAAAAAACCACATTTGACCAACCCATAACAAAGTCAATGTGAAAAAAGAGTTTATATACAAGGAAAATTGATTTAGTTGGGGAACAATCGCAATCACAAGACTTGAAATTGCCATAAAAATAACTAGCCCAATTGAGCCTGATATTCTTAAATTGTATAAGCTTGGTTGATGAATAAAGAAATTGAATATCTTAGCACTGTCATGATGTCCACTGACAATGATTTGTTGTTTCACTTCTTTTTTTGGTTCAATGATTCCAACAACATTTTTAGCTTTTCTCTTTGGATAAAAACGATCAAGTAAAGGTTTATATAGGAAAAACTGCATCACTAAGATGATCATACTGATCACTAACAATAGGGTTGAAACATATGCTAAATCAAGCCATAAAAATAAAATGGCTAAAGTATAATTAAACACAAGTATTCTAATCCAACCAAGAAATGCTCCTTTATGAATATGAAAACTTTCTTTTGCTGATTCATCAGCAAACTCATTAATTGAGTCATATAGATAGTCAGCAGCATCTAGTGAAGATTTTGTCCCTGCTAATCTAGGCCCAAATAAATCTATAATTTTTTGAGATTCTTCATAAATCTCTTCTGTGTATTTGTCAAACTTTTCTCTCATTTTGTTCACCAATTTTAATCCTTAAATATAGTATAACATGTTTATTAATGTTTGTTTATAATGCTTCTGATATTGTTTTGCCTTGCATGTGTAAAATTAAATAATCTGGCCCACCAGCTTTTGAATCGGTTCCACTCATGTTAAATCCACCAAAAGGTTGATACCCTACTATCGCACCAGTGCATTTTCTATTCAGGTACAAATTTCCTACATGGAAATCTTCTCTTGCCATTTCTAAATGCATCCGATTATTAGAAATAACTGCACCAGTTAATCCGTATTCAGTATCATTTGCAATTTTAAGAGCTTCTTCAAAATCTTTTGCTTTTGAAATTGCTAAGATAGGTCCAAAGATTTCTTCTTTCATAAGTCTTGAATTTGGTTTTAAATCATAAAATACAGTTGGATCAATAAAATAGCCTTTTTCATTGTTAGCTGTTCCACCAATCAGTAACTTACCTTCTTTTAAGCCTACTTCAAAATATTCAGTTATTTTCTTATAAGCTAGATGATCATTAACTGGTCCCATAAAAATTTCTTGTTTTTCTGGGTCACCAACTTTAATTTGTCGTGTTAATCTTAAGACCTTATCAAGAACTTCTTCATAGACATCTTTAACGATGATTGCTCTTGAACATGCACTACACTTTTGTCCACTAAAACCAAAGGCAGCTTTTACAATTGATTCTGCTGCTAGGTCTAAATCTGCATCTGAATCAACTAAGATTGCATCTTTTCCACCCATTTCAGCAATCACCCGTTTTAACCAAATTTGTCCGTTTTGAAGTTTTGCGGCTTTTTCATATATACCAACACCAACTTCTTTACTGCCGGTAAAAGAGATAAATCTTGTTTTTGGATGATTAACTAAGTATTCGCCAATTTCGCTACCTTTGCCAGGTAAAAAGTTTACAACACCTGAAGGTAAGCCAGCTTCTTCTAGAACTTCTACAAATTTATAAGCTATTACTTGAGTTGTGCTCGCAGGCTTTAAGATGACAGTATTTCCTGAAACTATGGCAGCACTTGTCATGCCTGCAAGAATGGCAAGCGGGAAATTCCAGGGCGGAATCACAACACCCACACCAAGAGGTATGTATCTGTATTCGTTTCTTTCAATATTTCTTCTGCTTATAATTTTATCATCAATTTTTGTTAAATCCAGCATTTGTCTTGCATAATATTCTAAAAAGTCAATGGCTTCAGCAACATCTGCATCAGCTTCTGGCCATGGTTTACCTGCTTCTTTTGTCATTAATGCTGAAAATTCAAATTTTCTTCTTCTAATGATTGCCGCTGATTTAAATAAAATATCAGCTCTTACTTTAGGATCTACTTTTTTCCATGTTTCAAATCTTTTTAAAGCAACCTCCATCGCAAGATTTGCTTGTTCAACTGATGCTTGAGAAATAGTTCCAATTACTTCCTTAACGTTAGATGGATTAATTGAATCTAGCGTTTTATCTGTTTTAATTCGATTTCCATCAATGATTAAATCGTAGGTTTGCCCGATATAGGTATAAACAGTTCTCATACCTTCTTGATATTTTTTAACGTTACTTTCAACATTAAAATCTGTAAGTGGTTCTGTTTGATAAGTATAAATAGCCATAATTTTTCTCCTTTTCTTATACAACTGATTTTTCAATTTGAAATTCTTTTTTATGAATAAACCGTTCAATTGATAATTCTTTTAAGTCAATTGATGGTTCTAAATCAAGTATTAATTCAGAAATAAGTAATCCAGTCATAGGCGCTAGCATAAATCCATGACCAGAAAATCCACAAGCCATGTAGAAATTAGACACTTCTATAGCTTTTGATATGATGGGTTGATGATCTGGTGATACATTATAAGAGCCTCCCCATTGTCTAACTATATTTAGTTTACCAATTTTTGGCATGATATCACAAATAGTTTTACTCATTTCATCTAAAAACTGCCATGAACTTGATATATCATGACTTGGTTTAGCATCCGGATTAGATCTACCCATAATGAATGCGCCATGAGGAACTTGTTGACAATAAAGATTTTTCGAAAATGACATGACCATTGGACCTTGCATTTTTTCTACTGGTTCCGTTGCGAGTATTTCATGATTTTCTGAATAAACAGGAATATCTACTCCAGCTAAATCTCCAATTTCTTTTGCATAACCTCCTGCAGCATTAACAAAAATATTGATGTCGTATGTATGTTTATTCGTAATAACTTGATTAACTTTATTATCTTTCAAAATTAGGTTTTCAACTTTTTCATAAAAATGAAATGCTACACCTAATATCAAACATGCTTTATAGAATGCTTCTGTCATTTTAAATGGATTTAGATGCCCATCTGTTTGACAAAATGTTGCACTTAGAAATGAATGTGGATTTAAGTGAGGTACAATTTTAAGCGATTCTTTTTTATCAACAACCTTTGAAGGTATGCCCAAACTATTTTGCAGAACTACATTTTTTTTAAATTGTGCTTCTTCAGCTTTTGTCGTAGCTAAAATCAAATATCCTTCTTGTTTTAACTCTATGTCGCCATCATAGTTGAGTATTTCTTTTGCCTTTTCAAAAAATTCCATACTTTTCTTTGCCATGATGCAATTCATTTCAGTTTGCCATTGTTGCCTAATCCCTGCACCACATCTTCCTGTAGCACCAGATGTGAAATAACTTTGATCAACAACTAAAATATCTTTGACACCTTTAACTGCTAAATGATAAGCAATACTTACGCCACTGATACCGGCTCCAACGATCAAAATATTTTTTTTCATTTTTTGATCTCCTTATGAATCGCTTCTAAAGAAACGCCTTGTATCATCGGTCTTGATTGGTGTATTTTGACATCTGCTATTTTTTTATTTAAATAGGAAGCTAACTCTTTTTGAATAAGCAGTCCACATGTATTGGCTTGACAAGGCCCCATCCCAATTCTAAGAAGCCGTTTCAAATCTTCAAATGTTTCATATCCTTCATCTATTTTTTTATGAAGATCTTCTAAAGTAACATCTTCGCACCTGCACATAATGATATCTTTTTTGTTCATCATTATACCCTCACAGTAACAAATTCATGTAAAAATTCAATAGGTACACTGACCTCAATTAAAGATGTATGATCTTGGTTTTTTGTCTCTTTTATTTTTAAGATTTCCGCCATACAGATAACTTCTCCACTCCGATTAATGCCTTCAACCTTATCCCCAACTTTTGGTTTCGGATTAAATTCATAAGGTATTTTGAAGATTGCTTGATTATTTTTAACTTGAGCAACGACAATGGCCAAGCCTGGACAACTGGTTACACAAATACCACATCCAGTACATTTATCTGCATCCAAGACAGGTTGATGATTTATATTTTCTCCTATATAGATTGCATCAAATGGACAACTCGTGGAGCATGGATTACAGGGAATATCTTCATAACACTCTAATATCGCTTTAGGTTTAGCAAGAATTTTTGAGTCAAAAAATCTAGATAAGATCAAATCTTTAGTTGGTATGCCTGTTTTATTGATCATGATTCATTAACTCCTTTACTTTTTTTAACCCTTCCATAGTTTTTACTCCAAAAGGTCCTGTTCTAAGCATGTTTAATTCATATTCATATTTTTCAAGCAAATGAGTAAAATTCGGGTGTTGATTGTCTAAATATTTTGAAACATATAAACCCGTTAGATAACCTTCCATCATCGCTGATGATGCTTCTTCTATACCGATGTTATCTCCCGAACAAAATAGACCATCTACTGAAGTCATATGGTGTTGGTCAACTAAAGGTATGGTTCCACCTAATTCAGGAATGTATGCCAATTTAGCACCAACCATGTCTAGTATTTGATAATTAGGAGAAAGTCCTATAGATATACATACACCATCAGTTTCTATGATTTCAGATGAGTTAGGAATCTCTTTGAAAGAATCATCTAAAGATACAATCTCAACTGCCTCTACTCTATTTATTCCTATTGCTCTTTTAATCGTTTTACTTGTGTATATAGGAATACCTAATCTTCTAAGTTTAGAAGCGTGAACCTTATAACCACCTATTTTTGAGGAAGCTTCGATGACTGCTTTAACCTTAATACCTGCTTGTAATAACTGATAACTCACAATTAACCCGATATTACCCGATCCAATCATGACGATTTCTTTTGCTGGAACAACCCCAAATTGATTCATCAATGTTTGAACTGCACCTGCACCATAAATCCCAGGTAGGTCATTGTTTTCAAACGCTAAAAACTTTTCGCTTGCTCCTGTAGCAACAATAATTGCTTTACTCTCAATTTTTTTATAAGTGTTTTCATGAAATACAGTTGCTACCTTATCTTTATAAAGCCCTAAAAGTGTTGCTTCACTTAAGATTGTTAAATTAGGATGATTGATTACTTCTTTTTTTAAAATACTTGCAATATCAAATCCTCTTGTTTTAGCATATTGATTTTTGGATCCAAAAAATTTATGAGTTTGCTTGATGAGTTGACCACCTAAAGATAAACCACGATCAACAATCACTACATCTAGATTGCTTTCTAAAAGCATTTGTGCAGCACATAGACCAGAAGGTCCACCACCAATAATTAAAACGTCAGTTGTAATCATTTGTAGTCCCCCTTATCTGTTTGTCTTTCAACAACCATATTGGGTTCTAGCTTTGTCATACATGTTTTAATATTTGGTTTTCCGTCAACAATCATCTTGCATGATGCACAATTACCAATTGCACAATAAAATCCTCTTGGACGGTTTAGTTTGATACTATGACTAAAAACGTCAACACCAATATCTACGAGTGCTGATGCAATCGTATCCCCTTTTTGACCGATAACTCTATGACCTTCAAAAATAAACTCTATTTCTTCTTTTTCTTCAAACGATAGAATCGGATGTCTTTTTACACGCATTGTTCACGCCTCTTTTTAGATTATTTTTGTTTTTATTATTGATTCATTAATTTATTGTTGATTGCAATCGCTGCTTTTTTACCAGCACCCATTGCAAGAATAACTGTTGCTGATCCAGTGACAGCATCACCACCAGCGTAAACTAAATCTTTTGTTGTTAACCCAGTTTCATCTAAAACTTTAATACAACCCCATTTATTGATTTCTAAATCTTTACTTGTTTGTGAAATCAATGGGTTTGGAGTAGTTCCTAAAGCGATGACGACAACATCTGTTTCTAGGATAAATTCAGAATTTTCAATAGGTATCGGACGTCTTCTTCCTGATTGATCTTTTTCTCCAAGTATCATTTTTATGCATTTAATTTTTGTGACAAAACCTTTATCATTTGATAATATCTCAATAGGGTTTGTCAAAATATCAAAGATAATACCCTCTTCAATAGCATGATTAATTTCTTCTAATCTTGCAGGAAGTTCATTCATGGATCTTCTATAGATGATGTGAACTTCTTTTGCCCCTAGGCGAAGTGCCAATCTTGCTGCATCTAATGCAACATTTCCACCACCAACAACCGAAACAATTTGTCCATGATAAATTGGAGTCGGCATATCTTTTTTATATGCTTTCATTAAATTGATTCTAGTTAAAAATTCATTTGCCGAATAAACACCGTTTAGTTCTTCACCTTTAATATTTAAAAATTGTGGAAGACCAGCTCCAGTACCTAGAAAGATAGCTTCAAACCCTTCTTCAAACAAATCTTCTAAATATAGCGTCTTGCCAACAATAACATTTGTTTCTATTTTTACTCCATGCTCAGTTAAGTTATCAATTTCTTGTTTAACGATTTCTTTAGGTAATCTAAATTCAGGTATCCCATATACCAATACGCCCCCTGGCGTATGCAAACTTTCAAAGATTGTCACATCATAGCCAAACTTTGTTAACTGACATGCGCAAGATAGCCCAGCAGGGCCACTGCCTACAATTGCTATTTTTTTATTATTTTTCTTTATATCAACCTTACATCCAGTTGCCTCATTTAAAAAATGATAATCTGCAACAAATCTTTCTAGCCCTCCGATTGCTACTGATTCTCCTTTAATACCTCTGACACAATCACTTTCACATTGGCTTTCTTGAGGACAAACTCTACCACAAACTGCTGGTAGCATGCTATCATTTAAAATAATTTGATATGCATTTTCAAACGCTCCCATTTGAATTTGTTTAATAAAACCAGGGATATCAATGCCTACAGGGCATGCAGATACGCAAGGTTTAGTTTTACATTGTATGCATCTATTAGCCTCTAACATTGCATCACTAGATTCATAACCTAGAGTTACTTCTTCAAAATTTTTGATCCGAATAAAAGGATCAACTGTTGGAATTTTTGTTTTTACTTTCGAAGGATTCACGACGTCTCTCCTTCACTTATGCAACATTCATAATCTTTAGTTTCCCGATCTAAATACATTTTGTTTCTTTGACTAAGTAGATCAAAATCAACTAAGTGACCATCAAAATCAGGGCCATCAACGCAGGCAAACTTGATTTGTTCTCCAACTTTTACCCTACATCCGCCACACATCCCTGTTCCATCAACCATAATTGGATTTAAACTAACGGTTGTAGGGATGTTATATTTTTTAGTAATTTCACATATTTTTTTCATCATACTGATTGGACCAATTGCAAAAATATGGTCATAGGAATGACCCTTGTTTAGTAATTTAATAAGTTCTTCAGTTACAAATCCTTTAGATCCTAAACTGCCATCATCAGTTGTTACAAACAAATGATTTGTATATGTTTTAAATTCATCAAATAAAATCATTTCATCTTTCGATTTAAATCCAATAATCGCATCTACTTCTGTTTTTTGTTTGAATAAAGCCTTACATAAAGGATAAGCTATAGCACATCCGACACCGCCACCAATAACTAATACATTTTTTAGATTTTCAATATCTGTTGGTTTTCCTAAAGGTCCAACAAAATCCATGAGATAATCATTTGTATTTAATTGGTTTAATTGGTACGTTGTTTTTCCAACAACTTGAAAAATAATAGAAACACTACCCTCATTTTTATCTATATCTGCTATAGTTAAAGGTATTCTTTCTCCATCTTGATCAACTCTAAGCATGATAAACTGTCCAACTTTTGCATGCTTTGTGACAAGTGGTGCCTCTATTTTCATATATGTAATTGATTTGCTCAATGCTTCTTTAACTATGATTTTATACATATGTAAAAGCCTTCTTTGTTTTCTTTTATTATATCACGTAAAAAGCCGTTTCGAGATAGCAAAAAAAGAAAAGCCCTTAAGATATATCTTAAGGACAGGAATTTATGTTTGAGGCTTTATTTGGTTTCTTATTTTTCTTTCGATTTCTATTTTTGGCCTAAAATCAATTTGTCTATAAAAGTAGATACCTGGAATGATAATAACAATATTACTAATTAGCATCGCATACCAAATCCCACTACTGCCTATGTCAGTTAGATATTTAAAAATTAGAATTGCGGGTATTCTTAAAAGCCATAACCTTGCAATCGTGAAAGCAAAAGTGAATTTTGTGTTACCTGTTCCATTAAAGGTTCCAACAAAAGTTTGAAATATCCCCATTAATGGTAATCCAATAAGTAAATAGAACATATATTCAATCCCTAGATTTAAAGCAATTGGGTCATCTTTAATGAATATTGAAAGCAGTGGTTCTCTAAACCATATTACAGCAAAACTACCCAAAGCCATTAAACCAGCAGATAATACCATTGCTTTTCTAAAAGCCTCTCTTGCTCTTTCAGGGTTTTGGTTTCCTATGTTTTGACCTAAATATGCAGCAAGTACACCTCCAATTGCCATAACTGGATGAAGAATGATACTATTAATTCTATTTCCTACACTAAAAGCCGCTACTGTTGGGTCACCATAGGTTACAATAATTGTGTTCATAATAATAAATCCAACTGATGATATTGATTGTCCTAATGAAGCAGGAATGGCATAGGTAAATATTTTATGGGCAACGTCTGGATCTAAAATAAGAGATTTTTTATCAATTCTTATCCCATTTTGTGAATTAAATAATTGATAAATGATAAATGGTACGACAACTACATTTGCTATTAAAGTTGCAATAGCGGCACCACTTACACCAAAGCCAAAAGTTGATATTAAGATTGGGGATAAGATAATATTAACAATAACTGTAATAACCCCATAAATAACGGGAGTTAAAGTATCTCCACTAGACTGTCTAATTGCCGTAAACGCAAAGAAGATAAACACAAACGGAAGTTCGAAAGCTCTAATTTTTAAATATTTAACACTATTTTCTAAAACGAAATCTTTTGTTCCCATTAATCTCATGATGGGTTCAGCAACAAAAAATGAGGTCACCATTAACAAAATTCCAACAATCAAAGAGATTGTTATTAAATTCCCTGAAAAGTGTTTGGCCTTCTCTTTTTGTCCTGATCCCAAATGTTGACTGATCAAAGCCGTCCCCGCTGCGCTTAAACCAACACCTAGAGATATATATGTAAAAAAGACAGGGAAGGTTAATGAAATTGAGTTGATTGCCTCTGTTGAAAACCCTGGTATTTCACTAACAAAAAACATATCAATCACATCATGTAATGTTTTGATCAGATTGTTAAGCATTAAAGGAATTGAAAGTAACAACAATCCTTTATATATATTGGGGTCTTTAAGTATTAAATGTTGTTTTTTTTCATCTTTAGTCAATTTATTCACCATCCAACCTAACCATTATATCATATTAACTGACCATATTTAA
>CAYJDZ010000016.1:0-16737 GCA_964368955.1 uncultured Mariniplasma sp. | reverse complement strand
GATAGAATTGCTAAGTATAATCAATTACTTAGAATTGAAGATCAATTAGGACCTGTTGCACAATATAGAGGATTAGACTCTTTTTACAACTTAAAAAAATAAAGCATGAAATAAAAATTATAGAAAAAGGACAATTTTAAATTGTGCTTTTTTTATTATTTAACAAGAAAAAATAAGTTTTTTCCACTATCTATTATATGATTATGATGAGATAAAAGAACATAGTTTTATAAACTAGATGTGATATAATATGTATGAGGTATACTATGGAAAATTTATATTTAGAGTTTTATAAGCAACAAACTAGAAAATTACATAAAGATGAAGTGGGCGTGCATAACATAGATGAATATTTGTATTTAAGCTATGAAGAACCTTATTATATGCTCAATCATGACATTTTAATTGGCAGACTTGACCGAAAAAAGACTTTCGGTTTTTTAAGACAAGAATTAGAAGATGTCTATATTGAATTTTCAAACTTATCAGATGCAATGCATGATGACATTGTTTTGGTTAAAGATGATGTTGAACCTAAGGTTATCTACATTGTTGAACGTGCTTTAAAAGTTTTAATTGCAACTTTTAAGAAACATAAAAAGGGGTCTTTTTTTGATCCTGAAATATTCATTGAAAAAAAATTAGTTGTTGATGAATATCCAGGATTAGTTCCAGGACATGTGGTTTTATTAGAAGTTGAATCGATTGATAAGTCTTGTGTGTATGCATTTGTTAAAAAGATTATTGGACATATTAATGATCCTGATATTAATACATTAAAGATTGTCAATTCATATCAATGGCCTGAAAAGTTTTCTAATGAAGTGATGGATTCTTTAAAAGATATTCATATGGATATGAATCAGGAAATGAAAGAAAGAGTTGACTTAACTGATGAATTGATTATCACTATTGATGGGAAAGATGCTAAAGATTTAGATGATGCGATTAGTTTAACATTTAAAGATGACAAGTATCAATTAGGTGTTCATATTGCAGATGTCAGTCATTATGTAAAAAGTGGTTCATTCTTAGACATAGAAGCATATAGTCGTTCAACGAGTGCTTACTTAGCAGATAGAGTAATTCCAATGCTACCTCATCTTTTATCAAATGATCTATGTTCTCTAAATCCCGATGAAATAAAGTTAACCTTATCCTGCATGATGACACTAGATAGTGATGCAAAGGTTATTGATTATCATATTCAAAAAACTTATATTAAAAGCAAGAGAAGAATGAATTATGATGAAGTTAATCATTTCTTAAAAGAAAACAAATCATTACATCATATGAAAATCGAAGAAATGTTAACTTTAATGAATGAATTATCACAAAAACTAAAGGTTATTCGTAAAAAACGCGGTGAAATTGAATTTGAAAGTAGTGAATTAGGGTTTAAAGTAGATAAAGATGGCAAAGTCTTAGATGTTTACCAAAGAACAACTGATGATGCAGAAGAGTTGATTGAATCTTTTATGCTTATGGCTAATGAAACAGTAGCTTTTCATATGTTTCATGCTGATTTGCCTTCAATTTATCGAATTCATGAGAAACCAGATGTTATTAAACTTAAAAATGCCCTTCAAATGATCTCTAGATTAGGGTTTGCTGTTAATATGAAACAATTAGGTAGACCAGAACCGCTTCAGCAACTCACTCAAAAAACGCTAGATACACCTTATAGTTATGTTGTTCATATGATGCTTTTAAGAGCAATGCAAAAAGCTAAATATTCACATCAAAAAGATATTCATTATGGCCTTGGTGCAACTTATTATACTCATTTCACATCACCCATTAGAAGATATCCTGATTTAATCTTACACCGCTTAATTCACCTATTTGTTTTAGGCGAAGCTAAAGATATGAAAAAAGCTATCTATCATTATGAATCTGTGATGCCTGATATCGCTAAACATACATCTGATCAAGAAAGAAAAGCCGTTCAAATGGAACGCGATGTAGCAAAATTAAAGAGCTGTGAATTCATGGAAGATAAGGTAGGAACCTACTTTAACGCAACTATTTCTCAAATGATGCCAAGTGGTATGTTTGTGAAATTAGATAATGGTATTGAAGGCTTTGTGCCTTTGAGAGAATTAGATGATTACTATATGTATGATGAGAGCCTACTTACCTTTATTGGTAGAAGAGGTAAGAAGTACCGCTTAGCTGATAAAATAAAAGTTGAACTATTAAGTGTCGATCTCTTAGAGAAAAAAATGGACTTTGGCATTATTGACAAGAAGAAAACCAATAATAACAATAAACGTACAAGAAGGTAGTTTTAAATGAAAATTATTGCACAAAACAAGAAAGCCAGACACGATTACTTTATTGAAGAAACCTATGAAGCAGGTATTAAACTGTTTGGAAGCGAAATTAAATCAATTAGACAAGGCAAAGTTAATTTAAGTGATAGCTATGTTACATTTAATGATTACGAAGCCTATATTATAAATATGCATATTTCTAAATATGATTTTTCTAATCGGTTTAACCATGACGAGACAAGAACTAGAAAAATATTACTTCATAAAAATGAAATCATCAAACTTTTCAGTAAAACAAGAGAGCAAGGTTATTCAGTTATACCTTTGAAAATATATTTAAAAGAAGGCTTAGCTAAAGTAGAAATTGGACTTGCAAAGGGTAAAAAAGATTATGATAAGCGAGAAACATTAAAAGAAAAAGATTCAAAAAGAAGAATGGAAAAAATTCTAAAACATAGGTGAGTTTTATGAAAGTAAAAATTGGGCTCGCCCTAGGGGGTGGAGGCGCAAGGGGATCATATCAAATTGGTGTCCTAGAAGCCTTTCGCAAATCGGGGTTATTAAAAGAAATAAAACATGTTTCAGGCACCTCTATTGGTGCGATTAATACCATGATGGTTATGGCAGGTTTTAGTTATGATCAAATGCTAGAAGCATGGGAACACATGGAAAACAAGGATATTTATGGACAAGGATTCGATCGGTTTAAACTAGACAAGCAAGGTCTGTTTAGTCTTCAAGAAGTTTTCGATAAAATGTCTGAAAGAATCACGCTAAAAGAAATTAGAGAAAGCAAGATTAAAGGATACGCAACAGCCGCAAAAATAAGAAAAGGAAATTTTATTGAACAAGTATTAATTCATAGAATGGAAAAACAAGTATTCTATTTAAATGAATTTAAAGATCCCCTAAAAGCAGTACTAGCAAGTGCGTCAATTCCGATTTTGTTTGGGTCAACCAACATTGATGATGAGTTTTATGTTGATGGCGGAGCTCTTGATAATTGTCCAATCACACCTTTGATCGAAGCTGGCTGTAATGTTATTTTCGCGATTCCAATTGATGGTAGATTTTCTCCTAAAAAATTTGAAGATGAAAAAATACTTCTAGTTAACTTTGAAACCAACTATCTATTTAGCTTAATTCCTTATGATGTGCTAGATTTCAATACAAGTAACATTGAGAAAAAGGCATTATATGGCGAAAAGATGGGAGTTAAGCTTTTAGAAAAACTCTTAGAACTCGATATATATAACGATAAAAAACAGTGGAAAATAGAAAAAGACTTTAAGTATATTTCTTTATCAAAAACGGAAGAAAAAGAGATTAAGGAAGAGGTTGAATCATTATGGACTTAAACATTATCAAAGCATTTCAGTCTATCCAAAATCCAATTTTAGACTGGTTTTTCTATATCACTACGAATTTAGGTGATCAGTATGCTTTTATTGTTGTCGCGGTTATTTTATATTGGACATACAATAAGAAATTCGCACATAAGTTTGCGTTAACCTTTATGATTTCTGCGATGGTCAATAGTGGTTTAAAAGAAATATTTAAAAGACCGAGACCTTTTACAGTTGACGGAGTAGATACTCCTTTTGGATATGAAACAACAGGTTACTCATTTCCCTCTGGTCATGCTCAAGCAAGTGGGATTTTAGGGTATACGGCTTATGACTTATATAAAAAACATCATAAAAATTGGTTAAAATGGTTAGGTTTATTCATTGTCATTGTTGTCCCTATCTCTAGAGTCTATCTAGCACAACATTATTTAACTGACGTTTTAGTCGGGCTTATATTAAGTATAGGTGTTGCGGTTTTAATGTTTAAGTTAATCGATAAGATGAATGACAAAGAAGAAATATATACCTTATATTTTTTGCCTATCTTAGTAATTTTAATGATTTTCGTTAAAAACCATGATTTATATATCGCTGCTGGTGGATTTATGGGGTTTGCCATTGGTTATTTTGTCGAAAAAAGATATGTCAAATATGACGTTAGAAATAAACCTTTAAATCAAGTCTTAAAAGTTATATTAGGTGTTTTGATTGCATTAGTGGTTAAAGAAGGATTCAAGTTTATATTCCCTGATAGATTATTCTTTGATTTTCTAAGATACTTATTGATTGGAGGATGGGCCGCACTTGGTGCACCATATCTATTTAAATATGTCTTTAAAAACAATATATAAAAAAAGCTTTGAACAAATGACTAACGAGGAAATATATGACATGCTAGATTTACGATATACAGTTTTTTTGATGGAACAAAAGATCTTTTATGTTGATACCGATTATAAAGATCAAAAATGTATGCATTATTTCGTCAAAAACGAGACCGATAAGATTGTTAGTTACTTAAGAATTCTTCCTAAAGGCTTAAAATATGAAGAATATGCAATAGGTAGAGTAGTCACTGATCAAAAATATCGGAAACAGGGTTTGTCAACAATGTTGATGCAAGAAGCTAAAAAAGATTTAAAAGGACAAGCCATTCGTATTTCTGGACAGGCCTATTTAAAAGCCTATTATGAAAATCTGGGTTTCAAAACGATTAAGGGTCCATATATAGAAGAAGGTATTCTTCATTATGAGATGCTTTGCGTCAATGATTGAAAGAAAAATTAACGGATTTTGTGGGATTTATGAGTAAAACATACAGTTTTATGCAATAAATCACATAAAAATGGATATTATTTTGAATTTAACCGCAAATATTATAAAATGGACAAGTGATTTAAACAAAACATAAAAAAGGAGAAAGTAATGTTAGCTTATATGAAAAAACATCGACACAATTTAATCGTTGGCCTACTTGTGTTTTTTATTATAAGTAATTTAGGTTTTACTTTCGCTTTTTGGGCAAGTAGCATTTCTGGATCAAGTACTATAACTAGCGTGAATATAAATATTGGTACGTTTGTTCCTACAGGTTTTACAGGAGTATCTCAAAATGGTAGTTTAGATAATGCTGAATGGATATCATTTGATCAGATTCAACCCAATGGAAATTACGTTCAAATGACAGATATTAATTTTAATGGAGCTACAAAAACTCCCAAAGCGCAATTTAATGGAGTTTATAATGGAAACGGGTTTAAAATTTCTAACTTTACGATTAGTGCAGCAAGTGCTAATGTAGGATTGTTTTCAATTAATAATGGCGATATTTCAAGAATACATATCGAAAATGGAAATATATCCATTTCTAATTATGCAAACAATATGAATGTAGGGCTTATTGCTGGACAGAATATTGGTAGTGGTAAAATTTCTTATGTATCAGCAAGTGGAACTATAAATGTTGGTTTAAAGGATACTGGATCAGGTACAGGAGATAGGACATTAACACTAAATGCTGGTGGATTGTCTGGAGCAAATTCTGGAACTATTACTAAAGTTTATACAAATGTGGGAATAACTACATCTGTTGAGACTAAAACAAATACAGGTGGATTTTTTGGTTCTACTGGATATAATGCAACTTCTAATAACAGCGTAGGAGGGATAACTGGTAGTCATTCATCGGCAGTCTCAATTTTAGACTCCTATGCAACAGGAAATATTTCTACATCAACTACTGCAACTGCTCCAGATGGTTGGATAATTAGAGTTGACGGAGTATCTAATTTATATATGGGTGGCTTAGTCGGTTCTTCATCAATCCCAAATCCGACAACAAACTCATTTGCAACAAACACACTTACTCATACGATCAATGGAGATACGCAAAATAGATTTATTGGGCCGATTGTAGGGTCTAATGTAACCGTTATAAATAGTTATTATGTGAATCAACCATCTAACTATTCAAACTTAAATGGCACACAAACATCTGTTGTTAACCTAAAAACTCCCACTTACATAACATCTACTGTATTATTTACTCCAAGTGATTGGACACTCATTTCAAATCAATATCCTAAACATTCACATAAAAGAGATTAAACCATCTTTACATAAACAAAAATAAATGATAATATGATAACGCAATGAACAAACTGAGTAATAAGTAATTTCTTTTATAGAGACTTCGTGGATGGTGAAAACGAAGAAGAAATCTTATGAAAGCTATTTGGGAGCAAAAAGTAAGTCGGCTTTAACGACTATTGAGTGCTAAGATTTAATCTTAGAACTAAGGTGGTACCGCGAAATTATTCGTCCTTAGATAAATTATCTAAGGGCGATTTTTATATTTTTTTATAGGAGGCATAAAAATGAGATATATGACAGCAAAAGAGATTAGAGAAACTTGGTTAGGTTTCTTTGAATCTAAAAAACATAAAATTGAACAATCTGCATCACTTATTCCACAAAATGATCCAACTCTTTTATGGATTAACGCTGGAGTTGCGCCATTAAAGAAATATTTTGATGGTAGTGAAAAACCAACTAACCCAAGACTCACAAATGTTCAAAAGTGTATTAGAACTAATGATATTGATAACGTTGGGAAAACTGCAAGACACCATACATTCTTTGAGATGATGGGAAATTTTTCCATTGGCGACTATTTTAAAAAGGAAGCCATCACTTGGGGATTAGAACTGCTTACGAGTCCTAAATGGTTTGGATTTGACGTAAACAAACTTTATATGACTTATTATCCAGACGATATAGAAGCAAGAGATATATGGCTATCTCTAGGAATCGATCCAAAACACTTGATTCCCAGCCATGATAATTTTTGGGAAATAGGATCCGGTCCATGTGGCCCTGATACTGAAATCTATTTTGACAGAGGCGAATCATATGATAAACGTGGTCCTGAATTGATTGAAAATGATATTGAAAATGAAAGATATATTGAAATTTGGAACATCGTGTTCTCTCAATTTAACGCAAAAGAAAATACACCTCGAGAACAATATAAAGAACTTCCTAATAGAAATATTGACACTGGTGCTGGATTAGAAAGATTTGCATGTGTCCTCCAAGAGACAAAAACCAACTTTGAAACTGACCTTTTCTTTCCGATCATTAAGCACATAGAAAAGCTAAGTAATCAAAACTATAACGGCCAAATGGCATTTAAAGTAATCGCAGATCACATTAAAGCACTTGTCTTCGCAATTAGTGATGGTGCTATGCTATCTAATGAGGGCAGGGGCTATGTACTTAGACGTTTGCTTAGAAGAGCCGTAAAATATGGTAGAACGCTTGAATTAACCAAACCATTTCTCCACGATTTAGTAGATGATGTTGTCAAAGTCATGGGCGTATTTTATGAACAACTTTATGAAACTAAAGATATTGTCAAAAAACTAATTTTAAAAGAAGAAGAAAAGTTTTTAGAAACCATTAGTGATGGTGAAAAACATTTATTAGATGCAATCGAAAAAGAAGGGCAAACCATTTCAGGACAAACTGCATTTAAACTCTATGACACTTATGGTTTTCCAATTGAACTCACACTAGAATATGCTGAAGAGCATCAAGTTAAAGTTGATTTAGAAGGATTTAAAATCGCGCTTAAAGAACAAAAAGATAGATCAAGACAAGCTCGCACAACAACAGGCAGTATGAAAGCACAAAAAGAAGCTTATCTTAATTTCATAGAGCCTTCAAAATTTATTGGATATGAACATCTACAATCAGAATCTAAAGTCATTAAAGTTTTTGATGAAGGTATTGTCTTGGATAAAACGCCATTTTATGCAACTTCTGGTGGACAAGTTCATGATCAAGGAACAATAAATGGGGCAAGAGTTACCGATGTGTTTAAATTGCCTCATGGTCAATTTCTTCACAAAGTCGAAGGTGACTTTGAAGAAGGCGAAGAAGTTTTAGCAATCGTAGATCAAAAATCAAGATTAAAAACAATTAGAAATCATAGTGCAGCACATTTATTTCATCAAGCAGCAAAAGACATCTTTGGAAAGCATGTCAACCAACAAGGTTCTCAAGTATCACCTAAGAGCTGGAGATTTGACTTTAATCATTTTGAGACTGAATCAGATGATAAAATCTTAGAAATTGAAAATCTTGTTAAACACTATATTATTGAAAAACCACTTGATGTAATTACCCGTGAACTTCCAATCGAGGAAGCTAAAAAAATTGGGGCGATGGCTCTATTTGGCGAAAAATATGGCGATATTGTTCGCGTCATTGATATGGACTGGAGTAAAGAGTTTTGTGGAGGAACACACGTTTCTAACACAAAAGAAATCATTGACTTTGCGATTTGCTCATATGAATCAATAGGTTCAGGAACCTACCGTATGGAAGGTGTAACTGGTACAGATATTAAAGAACAAGTTCAATCTTTCATGGAAAATTTATTTTTAGAAATTGAAACCCTAAATGAAAAAGCTCATAAATTAGATGACAAAGTTTCGCTTCCTAAAAAACCAGTCATCATCGGAAGTTATCAAGACATGATCAACTATCATATTTACATTGAAGAGTTAAAAGATTTTGTTAAAAACCTAGAAAAAAATATTCAATTACAAAAACAACAAGATGTTTTATCTCATCTAGATGACTTTATTTTAGAACCTTCAAACAAGCGTCCAATCATCAAAGTCAATGATGTTGATTCTAAAGTACTTAAACAACTAGTTGATGCACTTTATGATAAAATAAAAGCTGAAGTTATTTTTATGATTAATTTAACTGATGATAAAGCAACTTTCATTTGTAAGAGTAGCCTAGATAATGCTGGAGATATCATCAAAGAAGCAGCAAACTTAACAGGTGGTTCTGGTGGTGGTCGTGGCAACATGGCTCAAGGTGGTACACAAAATCTAGATCAAATTGATTCTATGATTTTAAAAATAAAGGAAATGTTATGAAAAAGTATTTAGGCATTGATTTAGGAAGTAAAACCATTGGACTTTCAATGAGTGAGTCGGGTATTATCGCCCACAGTTTTACAACCTATAGATTTACAGAAAATGATTACGAAAGTGCAGCACTTTTAATATGTGATGCCATCGATCAAAATAAAATAACTGATGTTATCTTAGGATATCCAAAACATATGAACAATGATATTGGAATTCGTGGTAAAATAAGTGAGGACATGAAAACCTCTCTTTTAGATAAAAGAGATGTTAACGTTGTCTTGTGGGATGAAAGACTATCCACGAAATCAGCTTTATCCGCAATGATTAAAGGTGGAGAAAGAAGAACAAAACAAAAACAAAAAAAAGATGAATTAGCTGCAGTATTGATACTGCAAAACTATCTAGATTATAAAGGAGATCATTAAAATGGATGATAACAAATTAACACTGATTGGCGATGACGGTAACGAAACGGCTTGTGAGATTATACTAACTCACGAACACAAAGGTAAAAAGTATGTTGTATTTGAATTTATGGATTCACATGAGATATCTGCTGCACAATATGTACCAGATGACAAAGATGAAGCAGAAGGCACTTTCTTAGATATCGAAACTGACCAAGAATGGGAAATGCTTGAAGAAGTTTTAGAAAAGTATTTCGATGAGTTAGAGGATGAAGAAGAAGAAGTATAATGCTAAATGAATTAAAACAATATGCAAAAGACCATGTCATACCCATTATTTGTGATGATGGGCTTTTGTTTTTAGAAGATGTCATAAAAAAACATAATATAAAGCATGTATTAGAAATTGGGACTGCCATTGGCTATAGTGCCATTTTTATGGCTGAAAAAGGATGTCAAGTGACAACTTTTGAAAGAAATGAAAAGATGATTGGTCTTGCAAAAGAAAATATTAAATCATATAATAACCAAATTAAATTAATTGATGAAGATGCATTAAGTTTTAATGGCCATTTAGAAACCTATGATTTAATCTTTATTGATGCTGCAAAAGCTCAATACCAGAAGTTTTTCGAAAAATTTACACCTTATTTAAACAATGATGGCATCGTTTTGTGTGATAATCTAGATTTTCATCATCTCGATCCGGACAAAGTCAATAGAAATACAAGACAACTCTTAAGAAAAATAAATGAATTTAAAGAATATTTAATAGATAACCAAACATATCAGACAACATTTTATTCTGTTGGTGATGGCATGAGTTTATCTAAAAAAGTGGTGAGCAAATGAAAATATTAACAACGCTATATGACATAAATATGATGGATCAATTAAGTGCATCAACAGATGGTTTTATCATTGGTAATGAAAAATTTGCGGCAAGACTTACCATATCTTTTAACATCGAACAAATCAATATGGCTATTCATAAAGCTGTATCTTTAAATAAAGAGATATTCCTTCAAGCAAACCAAATGCTTGATGACCACCTATTAGAAGCATTTAGTCAGTTCTTAGATCAAATTGATACATCATTACTCACAGGTATTATTGTTGCAGATATAGGCTCTGTGATGTTATTAAAAGAAAAGAATTTAAATCAAAAAGCTATTTATAATCCAGAAACGTTATTGACCAATAAATATGATTTCAACTTCTTAAAAAAAGAAGGTATTTTAGGAGCCTACATCGCAAAAGAGATCACTTTAAAAGATATCTTAGAGATATCTGATTTTAAAGAGATTAAACTATTTATGGTAGGTCATGGTCATTTAAATATGTTTTATTCGAAACGACAACTTGTTAAAAACTTTATGGATTTTAATGAACAAGAAAATATTTATCATCAAAGTCAAAATCTAAAAATCATTGAAGAACAAAGAGTAGATGAACCCTATCCTATTTTAGAAGATATGGCAGGGACTCATGTTTTTAGATCTAAAGTATTTTCATCTCTTGATTACTTAGATGATTTAAAAGATCACGTTGACTATTTAGTCGTTGATACGATTTTTAAAGATGATTTATACGCAAAAATGATTTGCCCTCTTTATTTTAATCATGAAATTAATGAAGATATCATATCGAAACTTAAAACTAAGTATGATGAGTCTTGGGATGAAGGATTTTTTCATAAAAAGACAGTCTACAAAACAAAGGAGTCTTAAGATGGTAGAACTATTAGCTCCTGCTGGAGATTTAGAAAAACTAAAGATTGCCTTAATGTATGGTGCAGATGCCGTTTTTGTTGGTGGACAAAGCTTTTCACTTCGGGCTCGCGCTTCTAATTTCACAATAGATGATATTAAAGAAGCCTGCGAGTTCGCCCATGAGAGAGGCAAAAAAGTCTATATAACAACAAATATCATTCCGCATAACGAAGATTTAGAAGGGGTTTTAGAATATTTAAAAGATTTAGAAGCTGCAAAAGTAGATGCGATTATATCGGCATCTCCTTATATCATTGATCAAGCTTTAGAGCACACAACACTAGAAGTTCACCTATCTACCCAACAATCTGCATATAACACTTATGCGGTAAATTATTGGTTTGATAAAGGGGTTAAAAGAGTTGTTTTAGCAAGAGAACTTGATAAACATCAAATTAAAGACTTAACTCATAAAACAAAAGCCGATGTTGAAGTCTTTATTCATGGTGGAATGTGTATGAGCTTTTCGGGTAGATGCTCTCTATCTGACAATATGACCGATAGAGATGCAAACCGTGGGGGTTGCGCACATTCTTGCAGATGGAACTATGATTTAGTTGAAGATGGGAAAAGGGTAAGTGAAAATACCTTTTCAATGTCAAGTAAAGATTTAGAAGCCCTAGAGCAAATTCCATTTTTAATGGATGCTCAAGTTTCTTCTTTAAAAATAGAAGGCAGAATGAAGTCTTTGCATTATATCGCAACAGTTGTATCTACATACAGATCTTTAATTGATGCCTATCTAAAGCATAAAAAAATAGATGATTTCGCTCCTTATTATGAAGAACTAACTAAAGCAGAAAACAGATTGACTTCATTTGGTTATCTTGAAGGTCTTCCAGGTGTTGAGCAGCAGCTCTTTCACCAAAGAAGTGAAAAACCATCTCAATTATTTATTGGTCTAGGTGTAGATTATGATCAAAATAGCAAGATCGCAACCATAGAACAAAGAAATTATTTTAAAGTAGGTTCAAAAATTGAAGTCTTTAATCCGAGTGGGAACCGTTTTGAAGCTGTTGTTTTGGAGATGACAGATGAAAAAGGGGAAGCTCTTGAAGTGGCAAGACATCCAAAACAACTCATAAAAATTAAAATTGATCAAGAAATTGAACCCTACGCTATGATTCGAAAAACAATATGAAAAGAATAGATAAAAACGGTGCTCATCTACTTTATGAGATTGAGAGAAAAAAAATAAAGAACACATATTTTAGACTCAAAGGTGATCATGTTCATGTGACAACAAATAAGTATGTAAAAGAAGTCGATATTGTTAATCTTTTATATCAAAAATTCGAAATTTTATATGATAGATTAAATCAAAGGACATCACTTAAAGATAATCAAATTAAACTTTGGAATCAAACATATACTCTAGGTATAAAACTAGGAAGATTTAAATATGAAATTAATGATGACATCTTAACTGTCTTTTCTAAAGAAAGTGATGTTTCAAAGATCAGAAAAATGATTTACAAAAAAGAAATGATTAAAATGGTTGAAGTTTTAAGACCTAAGATACTAACGACACTTGAATTAGTAGGTATTAAAGAACTGCCTTATCAATATAAATATTTAAAATCTAAATATGGAAGTTATCATAAAAGACATTTAGAAATCACTTTAAATACATTTCTTGCAACCATTGATCCTTTGTATTTAGAATATGTGATTTATCATGAATATGCACATCATAAAGTCTTTAACCATTCAAAAGCTTTCTATGATGTTTTAGACGAAATGATGATAAATCATAGATTGATTCAAAAACGCTTGAAAAAAATGGAAATTATATAAAAAATAAGGTATAATAGATAAGGAATTTAAGGAGGAATAAAATGGCCGTCAAACAACAACAATTTCAACTGACCCAAGAGGGTGTTGATAAACTAAAAAGTGAATTACAATTTTTAAAAGAAGTTAAAAGACCAGAAAATATAGAATCATTAAAAGAAGCAAGAGCACAAGGTGACTTGTCTGAAAATGCTGATTATGATGCTGCAAGAAATGAACAAGCAAGAATAGAAGCAAGAATTCAAGAAATTGAAACTATCATGAAAAATGTTAAGTTGATTAGAAAATCAGCAGAAGATAAAATCAACATTGGTAAATCAGTTAAAGTCTTATTTGTCGATCGTAATGAAGAAAAAATATTTCATTTAGTTGGTAGTCTAGAAGTAGATCCAATCGAAAATAAAATATCTGTTGAATCAGCAATTGGTAAAGCCTTAATTGACTTTGCGCGTAAAAAAGAAGAATCTGAGGACAAAAATGTCATCGGAAGCACTTTAAGTGTAAAAACTGATACCGGAAAAATATTCGACATAACGATATTGGAAATTAGTTAATGAGTGTCTATCAAAAATGTATTCCAGACTATTATTTTGGAACCATATTTGACATTCCTTATCAAACACTAAAAGAACAAGGGTATTCTACCTTGTTTTTTGACTTAGATAATACCATCATTGGATATGATGAAGATGTGCTTTCTAAAAAACAAGTTCAGTTTTTAAGTGAACTAGCAAAGTCTTTTAAAATAGTTATCATTTCTAATAGTGGCTATAAAAGAGTATCTAATGCTCTAAAGGAAACTGTTTTTGAATATGTATATTATGCTAAAAAACCACTTAAATTTGGATTTAATAAAGCTTTAAAAAAAGCACAATCTAATAAATCAGAAACTGTTCTCATAGGTGATCAATTGATGACTGATGTCTTTGGTGCTCATCGTTTCGGAATAACAGCTATTTTGGTAAAGAGTGTTAAAAGAAAATCAGACCGCAAGATTACTCAAATGAACCGGAAAATAGAAAGATTTGTTTTAAAGAAAATAAAGAAACGCTATCCGTCTTTATACGAAGAAAGGTTAGATACATATGTCAACGACCATAAAATGTAAGGGATGTGGAGCAAGCCTTCAAGTCACAGATAGTAAAAAAGTGGGTTATACCCTATCTTTTGACCATGACTATTGTCAAGCATGTTACAAATTACTCCATTATGGAGATGTCAACGAACATTTTCATCCAGAAGACCTACCTCAATTAAGTCAAGATGCAGTTGTTTTTATGGTGAGTTCGGTCTTAAGCCTAGATATGTTATTTACCTATCCAGTTTACAGATATGAACCTAATTTAAAGTATGTTTATTTAATAAATCAAATTGATCTTTTACCAAAGAGTACAAATCTTGATGATATGTTAAAACAAATAATCATTAAAGCTACATTAATGAAGGTGCCTTATCATGACATCATCATGATGTCAGCCAAAAATCCTTATGATATAGATAACCTATATGCCTATATGAACGACTTTAAAGAAACTAATCTCTATCTAATAGGTGTGCAAAACTCAGGGAAAACAACCATTTTTAAAGGCTTAACAAAAGATGATAAAGCACTTGCCTTTAGTAAAGCCGGACTTACACAAGAGGCTTTAAGTGGGCATTTAGATAAACATCAAATTTTTGATATGCCAGGCCTTTATCAAGATGGATATATTCATCAATTTCTGCCTTATAAAACCTATAAGAAATTAATTCCAAGTCAACTCATTAAACCTAGAATCTATCAATTAAGAAAAAATCAAACCTTGTTTATTGAAGGATTAATATCGATTTCAGTTGGGAAAGACTTTCAAAGCGTTGTTTTATATCTAGAAAACAACTTAAAGATTCATAAAACTAATGCAACTAGAATTAAAGATCTTTTAAATCAAAAAGATACACAATTTGAAATTAGTGTTGATAAATATGAAGAAAAAGCTTTTAAAATTACAAACTCTAAAATGCAAATAACATTTGCGGATATTGGGTTTATGCACATCGAAGGACCCAATACGATTAGAGTTAATTATCCAAAAGGCATGCACATCAGTCTATCGGAGGCGCTTTTTAAATGATCGAAAAGGTTAAAGCAAAAGTCATAGAAAAATTAAAAAACGATTCACATCGCCTAAATCATGTTTTAGGTGTTTATCAAACATCTTTAGAACTAGCAAAAGTATATCAATGTGACCAAAACTTTGTAGGTATTGCAAGTTTATATCATGATTACACAAAAAATGACTCAATAGAAGCACAAAAAGCCATTCTTACAAAAGAAGAGTTTGCCAAATATGAATCATATCCTGTAATGTATCATGCCTTAAGTGCGGCACGACATTTAGAAAACGATTTTAAAATAAAAAATATAGAAATACTGAATGCAATTAAATCGCATATTTGGGGAAGACCTTATATGTCAATTTATGAAAAAATTGTCTTTGTTGCAGATTACTGCGAACCAAATAGAACATTCTTTGACACAAAAGAAATTTACGATCTAGCAGTTAAAGATATAGATCTAGCGGTCTTAGCTTGTATCGAATTAACATTGAATTACTTAAAAAAAGAAGGCGTAACGCCTAGTATAGAACAATTAGAAGCACACACATATTATATGGAGGTAAATAGTGGAAAAACTAAATAAAATTATTGACGCATTAGAAAATTTAAAAGTAACGGACTTAGCAGTGTATGATTTTGAAAAAACATCACCATTTTTTGATTATTTTGTAATTTGTACAACCAACGAAAGACAAGGCTCTGCAGCAATTAATCACTTAAAAAAGGTGTTAGATGCGAAAGAGATTAGACATATTGAAGGTAGAGGCGGTTCTTGGGTTTTAATTGATTGTCACGAAGTGATTGTTCATCTCTTTACTGAAGAAGATCGTGCTTATTATGGATTTGACAAGAGATTAATGGATGTAAAAAGGATTAAATAATGTTTGCGAAAATATATGATGAGCTAATGTCAGATATTGATTATGAGCAAATTTTAATATTTTTAGAAGACTATATAGGAGAGGAAAAAACTATCTTAGATGCTGGATGTGGTAGTGGGTATCTATTAAGAGAACTCTTATTAAAAGGCTACGATGTTATTGGTATTGATCGAGACGACCAAATGCTGAGCATTGCTTATGACCGCTTAAGATCAGAAAACTTAAAAGCACCTCTTTTTCATCACGATTTAAAAGATGAAATTGACGTTAGCGTTGATATTATTGTCAGTTTTTTTGATGTGATGAACTATTTCAAAGGTGTAAAGCGTGTTTTCAAAAACATTAAGAAGTCTTTAAATGAAGAAGGAATGTTTATCTTTGATGTTTATAAAGAGTCTGTACTCATTGAATATGATGGTTATAATGAACGTGAAGATGAACCGATTTCATATGAGTGGTCAATTAATACAGATCAAATGAAATTGAAACACTTAGTAAGTGTAGATAATAACATTTATAAATTAACACAATATGTTAAACCTTTATCCTATTATTTAGATCTATTGAAAGATTTAAAATTTAAAGAAATACTAGTTAAAGAAGGACCAGATCCTCGAAAACACTACATCATCGCTAGCTTATAGCGATGTTTTTTATGTGTGCCGGGCATGGCATATAGCTAGGTGGTGAAAGTCCACTGTGGAGGTACTC
>CAYJDZ010000015.1:0-17952 GCA_964368955.1 uncultured Mariniplasma sp. | reverse complement strand
TGATGTTTCCATTCTAAAGGAAATAGTTTTCTGTAATAAGGCGTATTGAAGCGATCATCAATCAATATGGCAACTCCTTTATCAGTTTGTGTTCTAATGACTCTGCCCACAGCTTGAATGACTTTATTCATACCAGGATATTGGTAGGCGTAATCAAAACCTTTTTCAAAATGTAGGTCGTAGTAACTTTTTAGTTGATTGTTAAGTTCGCCAATCATTGGAAGACCAACCCCAACAATAACGACACCTGATAGCATATCACCAATATAATCGATACCTTCTGAAAACATGCCTCCCATAACAAATAATCCTAACTTCGTTTGATCGCTTTTCGTTTTAAATAATAAAATAGTTTCATCTCTTTGTTGCTGTGCCATATTTCTTTCTTGGATAATGATTTCAATTTGACTATCTTTTAAGGCTTCATAGACTTGATTTAAGTATTGGTAAGATGGGAAAAACGCAATATAATTGCCTTTTTTAGAATTGATGACCTCCCTAATGGTTTGTATGACTTCATGTAAGGATCTTTCTCTATCTTTATATCTAGTCGAAACATTATCATAGACTAACAGTTTTAAGTTATCCACAGGAAATGGAGATTTTATTTTTAACGTTTCACCAACATCTTGACTGATTAGTTTTTTATAATATTCGATTGGATGAAGGGTTGCGCTAAAAAATGTGGACCCATAACATTTATTTTCTAGAGTATCTAATATGTATTTTGAAGCATCTAAACATCTAAGCTCAATGATCAAATCTTCACCAGTTTCTTTATAGATATTTGTCAGATAAGCATTGCTATAGTATTCATATATTCTAGAAAAAGCTAGGAATTGAAAATAGATATCTAAGATTTGAGTTTTATTAGGATGTTTATAGTTTTCTTTTAAAGTGTTTTCAACTTTTGTGAGTAAGTTTTTGATTTCATCAAAAACTAAAGGATCGATATCCTTATCTGATAAAAAGTATGCGTAAGTCAAACGCTCTTCGTAGGTCAAAAGTGAATCCAGCACTTTTTTAATAGGACCCTTAATTGAAGGTTTTATTTTGTTTGTAAGGCGTCTAAGCTTGATTAGGTCAGATTTATAAATGGTTGCGCTATACATATCTCTTGATCTTGATATCATGTTGTGAGCTTCATCTATTAAGAGTAGAGGCTGATAGTTATGTTCATCGAAATATCTAACCAAGTGAACCCTTGGATCAAAAATATAGTTATAGTCACAAATAATGATATCAACAAAATAAGAAATATACAAACTATATTCAAATGGACAAACCTCATGTTTTCTTGCATATCTTTCTACGGTTTCTCTGTCAAAAATAGATTCATTAGAAAATATATCAATGCTAGCATCTTTGAGTCTATCAAAAAACCCTTTAGCAAAAGGACAAACTTCTGGATCACAATTTCTTTTTTCTAAAAAACAAATACTGTCTTTTGCTGTGATTTCTAATACTTTAATGGATAATCCTTTTTCTTCTAAAAGACGAATAGAATCAATCGCTATTTTTTTACCTTGTGTTTTTGCGGTTGCGTAAAATATTTTTTGTCTATCGTGATCAAGAGCTTTTATGGATGCGAATAGTGACGCCATCGTTTTACCGATGCCTGTAGGTGCGATTGCGTATAAGATGTCTTGATCTTTAATGGTTTGATAAATTGCGGCCATCATTTCTTTTTGACCTCTTCGATATTCTAAAAAGGGAAAGCTTGTTTCTTTAATAGAAAGTAGTTTCTTTTTTTGATGAGCTTCTAATATATATATCCATTCTAGATAATCTTTGATTGCTTGATTGATGAAAACCTCTAAATCCCTTAAAAAGAATGTAAATTTAAATAGTCTTACTTGATAATCACTAATTTGAAGGTATTTGATTTGTCCATCTATTTGATCTAAGTGATTGTTTTTCAAATACATATAAGCATAAAACTTAAGTTGCGCTAAATGTTCGTTGTTATAGGCAAAATCATCATCGAATATCTTTTTTCTTGTTGATTTGATTTCATCAATGATATAAGTATCTTCTTCATTTAAAAGACCATCGATACGGCCACTTAGGTAGAGAGTGACATCATCTATTTCATAGATATATGATATAGATACCTCGCTTAAATCTAGGGAGGTATATCTATCTTGAACATATTGATGGGCTTTTGTTCCTTCTAATAAACTAACGTTTTGGAAGTTTTCGCTTGAAAGATCACCACTACTAAATAAAAAAGAAACTAAATCTGTAATCCCTATACGAAATTGCTTCAAGTTCACACTCCCTTTCTAACTACCTATATTATACTTCATGTAAGCCTATCTTTTGTAAGCAAATAATTGAAGTGCTATAATATTTATAGGAGGCGATATAAATGAAGGAAATTCTTTCAAGAACAGCAACTACCTTTGGAGGTAGAAACGGTGAGATTAGAGATACAAGTAGTGGACTATCATATAAATTGGCGAAACCTAAACAAATGGGTGGTATTGGATTAGATGGCACTGACCCTGAGGAATTGTTTTCAGTAGGGTATAGCAGTTGTTTTGCAAGTTCAATGGAGCATTTATTAAATACAGATAAAGTTAAGTATGATGATTTATTTGTTAAAGCAGAAACGAAACTTTTAATGATAGAAAATGAAGGATTCAAGTTTAAGTTAGTTGTTAAAGCTAGAATCAAGGGTGTCGATAAAGATGTTCAAGATAAGTATGTTGAAGCAGCAAAAAACTTTTGTCCATATTCTAAAGCTTTTAAAGGTAATATTGAAGTCGATTTTATTTAGCAAAATGATAAGTCTCTATTTAGTTAGAGGCTTTTTTCTATGTTTTAAAAAAACTCAATGCATGATATAATTAAGCAAATGAGGTGGAGATATGTCATATAAATCTAAGTTTGCCAATCAAGATATTGATCAATTGTTTGAAGCAGTTCTAAAATTAGATACAATAGAAGAATGTTATCGGTTCTTCGAAGATTTGTGTACGATTAAAGAAGTTCAAGATATGTCTCAGCGCTTAAGGGTTGCGAAAATGTTGAATGAAAAGCATTCATATCAAAGTATTGTTTTAGAAACGAAAGCCTCAACTGCGACCATTTCTAGAGTTGCGAAGTCACTGACTTATGGTGCAGAAGGATATCACTTGATCTTTAAAAAAGAAAAATAAAACGTTTTCATTAATTTAGTGCTTTACAATACTAAAGTGATGAATTATAATAGTATGCAAGAGGTGAATTATGAAAAAAATACTATTATTATTTATCGTTTTTTTATTAACATTTAGTCTAATTGCTTGTAAAGAAGAAGTGATTCAAACCTGGGACGGTATTGAATCAAGAGGCTATATGATTGTTGGGCTTGATGATACGTTTGCGCCCATGGGATTTAGGGATGAAAAAGGTGAGCTTACAGGCTTTGATGTTGATCTAGCAAGAGAAGTTGCTAGAAGACTTGGTATTGAAGTTAGATTTCAACCAATTGATTGGGATGCTAAAGTTTTAGAATTAAATAGTGGATCGATTGATATGATATGGAATGGACTATCAATTACAGATTCAAGGTTGAAAGAAATGGTATTTTCTAAACCATATTTAGAAAATACGCAAATGGTTATGGTTGCTAAAGGTTCATGGATCAAAAATATCAATGACTTAGAAGGATTAAAAGTAGGAGCTCAAATCACAAGTGCAGCGCAAGATGCTGTTGAAGCAAGTGCTATTTATTCTAAACTAGGAGAACTTGTCAAATTTGATAATTTTAATTCGGCATTATTAGAACTACAAAATAAGACAGTTGACGCGGTTGTCATTGATGAAATTATGGGTAGATACATTATGAGTTTAAATCCTAGTTTGTATGAAGCTTTGGAAGATAACTTTGGTGAAGAAACATATGGTATTGGATTTAGATTAGAATCATCTAATTTAAAAGATAAGATTGATGAAACACTCGCATCAATGATTATGGATGGAAAAGCAGCTGAGATATCCGTAAAATGGTTTGATGAAGACATTTTCATGAAATGATTGAATATCTTTTAGAGACCATAAAATACCTATCAAGTGGAGCTAGTGTCTCTTTAAGCATATTCTTTGTGACATTGATTCTCTCGTTTCCGATAAGTATTTTATTGGCAATGGCCTATAGGTCTAATGTAGGGTTGAAAAAGTTAATTTCTATGTATACATGGTTATTTAGAGGAACCCCCTTGATGTTACAATTGTTTTTCTTTATGTTTGGCCTACCTGCTTTTGGGATTCCGGTAGATAGGATGATGGTTGCCTATATTGCGTTTGTTCTAAATTATGCTGCATACTTTACCGAAATCATGAGAGCGGGAATAGAATCTTTGCCTAAGGATCAAGAAGAAAGTGCATCAATCATGGGGGCAAATAGACTAAAGACTTATCGCTATGTGATTATGCCGCAAGCCATTCGAAAAGAGATGCCTACAATTACTAATGAAGTGATTACCTTAATTAAAGATACATCTTTAGTGACCGTGATTGCGATATCAGATTTAATGAGAAATGTGAAGGAAGTTGTGTCTAGAGATTTTACGATTTCACCCTTCTTCTTAGCAGCAGCATTTTATTTATTGATGAGTTATGTGATTATTCGTATTTTTAAGAAGATTGAACAAAAATTTGATTTCATGGATATATAGTTAAAATAACGCTTATGATGATTTCATAGCGTTATTTTTTATGCATAAAAATGTAAAATTACAGTGTATCAAGCAATGTCTTTAAATTCATAGTGATAAGTTATATAATACATATAAGAGGTGATTTTTGTGTTTATTACCATAACGCTTAATCCAGCGATTGATACTATGATTCACGTTGAAAAACTAAATATAGATAAACAAACAAAGATTATCAGCAAACAAAAGGTTCCTGGTGGCAAGGGCATTAACATATCTAAAGTTTTAAAAGATTTAGGTGAAAAAACTTTCGCTACAGGATTACTTGGTGGCACATCAGGAAAAATGATTGAAAAAGAGTTGTCATTGCTAAAAATCGATCATCGATTTATTCATATAGATGGTGAAACTAGAGAAAATATTCATATATTCGATCATCTAGAAAAAAAGGCTTACGAAATATATGAAGTAGGCCCATCTTGTGATATGAATCATTTTCATGAATTGATTATTTTTTTAAAATCAATAATTAAGTCAAACGATGTAGTCGTTATATCTGGAAGTGCACCATTTGATGTTGATGTTGATGTTTACAAGGTATTGATTCAACAAATAAAAGGACTTGTCTCCATGGTGGTTTTAGATACGTCAAAAGATTGGTTTAAAGAGGGGTTGTCAGCAATTCCTGATTTGGTGAAACCCAACTTAGCAGAATTGGAACAATATACACAAAAAGAGTTGAAAGATGAAAAAACGATCATTCAAGAAGGATTAAAAATATGTAAATTAGGGGTTAAAGAAGTATTAATTAGCCTTGGTGATAAGGGAAGTTTATATGTATCACCATCACATATTTATAAGATTTCAAATCCATTTGTTGAGGTCAAAAAAACAGTAGGTGCAGGAGATGCACTCCTTGCGGGCTATATTTCAAGTAAGCCTAAGTTAAATCTTACTGAGGCTTTAAAAAGAGCATCTGCAATTAGCCTTGCCTATATCTCAGAGAGAAAAGATATCGATCATCTTCAAAAATTAGTAGAAATAAAAGACATGAAAGCATAGAGGTTTATATGAAGAAAAAAGATGAATGGACTCAATTTATTAAATTTACACTATTTTCAATTTCAGCTGGGGCTATTCAAGCTGGATCGTTTGCCCTTTTAAATGAACTTTCTGGTCTTCCTTATTGGCCAAGTTATTTAGTAGCAGTATCATTATCAGTGATTTGGAATTTCACATTAAATAGACGATATACATTTAAATCAGCTAATAATGTTCCAGTCGCGATGACAAAGATATTTATTTATTATTTATTTTTCATACCGATTACAACATGGGGTGGAGATGCGATTGTTAACTTAGGTGTTAACGAATACATCGTTTTAGGTGTCACAATGATTTTAAATTTTGTTACTGAATTTTTATTTTCAAAGATATTTATTTATAGAAATCAAATGAACACGAGAGTGAAAAAGGAGAAAAATTTATGAAATTAATTAGCACAAAAGAAGCACCAGCAGCAATCGGACCTTATAGTCAAGCAGTATTAATCAATGATACACTATACACTTCTGGTCAGTTAGGGCTTGAGCCTGAGACAGGTTTGTTTGCAACCAATGAAATTATTGGTCAAACCAAGCAAGTATTTAAAAACATCGATGCAGTCTTAAAGGCTGCAGGCTTTAAAAAAGAAGATGTATGCAAGGTTACTGTGTATTTAAAGAATTTATCTGTATTTAGTGAAGTCAATCATTTATATGGACAATTTTTTGGTGAACATAAACCAGCAAGATCAACTGTTGAAGTTGCTAGACTTCCTAAAGATGGATTAATTGAAATTGATCTTATAGCTCATAAATCTTGACATAAAGGCATAAATTTACTACAATTCTTAATGGAGGCGATAATATGGCAAAAACTAAAAAGTTTAAAACGGAATCTCAAAAATTATTGCATTTAATGACACACTCAATTTACACACAAAAAGAAATCTTTTTAAGAGAACTCATTTCAAATGCGAGTGATGCAATTGATAAAAGACATTATCTATCACTAACCGATTCAAATGTAAGCTCAGATACTTATGAAATCTGGCTAGAAGCCGATTTAGAAAAGAAAACATTAACCATTAAAGATAATGGGATTGGCTTTACTGAAGAAGAATTGATTGAAAACTTGGGGACAATTGCTCAAAGTGGGTCAAAACAATTTTTAGAAAAATTAGAAAAAGAAGATGTAGATATCATTGGACAATTTGGTGTCGGTTTTTACTCATCATTTATGGTATCAAATAAGGTTGAAGTCTACACAAGAAGTCCATTAGCAAAAACAGGATATAAATGGTCATCTGATGGCGAGTCATCTTATACGATTGATGAAGTCGAAAAAGAAGATATTGGGACAAAAATTGTTTTATATTTAAGAGAAGATGACACAGAAAACGAAGAAGAGTTTTCTAAGTATCTTGAAACCTATACATTAAAACAATTGATTAAGAAATATAGTGATTATATTAGATATCCAATTATGATGATGGTTGAACATGGCGAGGATAAGAAAAAGAAATTAGAAGTTGAAACGCTTAATCAAATGACTCCAATTTGGAAACGTCAAAAATCAGACATCAAAGATGAAGACTTAAATGATTTTTATAAGCATCAGTTTAATGATTATGAAGAACCTTTGAAAGTGATTCATACAAAAGTTGAAGGTATGCTTACCTATACAGCACTTTTATTCATCCCTTCAAAGCCAGCATATGATTTTTATAGTGAAAAATATGAAAAAGGCTTGCAGCTGTATTCAAAAGGTGTATTCATCCAAGATAAGAATAAAGATTTAATTCCTGATCATTTTAAATTCGTAAAAGGTTTAGTTGATTCAGCAGACTTATCTTTAAACATTTCTCGTGAACTTTTGCAACAAAATAGACAAGTTAAAAAAATAGCATCACACTTAGAAAAAAAGATTAAGTCAGAGTTAGAAAATATGCTTAAAAATGAGAGAGAAGCTTATGTTAAGTTTTACGACTCATATAAAAATACTTTAAAATATGGTGTTTACGATCAATTTGGGATGCATAAAGAAATACTACAAGACTTAATTTTGTTTAAAACATCTCAATCTGATGAATACACTACGTTTAAAGAGTATTTAGATAGAAAACCAGAAGATCAAAAAGCGATTTATTACGCGACTGGTAAATCAAAACAAAGTATTTTAAATCTACCACAAATGGATGTTATGAAAGAAAAAGGCTCAGAAGTGTTGCTCTTCACTGATGAAATTGATGAGTTTATGATTCAAATATTAAATAGCTATGAAGATGTTCCATTTAAGTCTGTTCAACAAGGTGAAGCTGATTTTGTTGATGATACTCAAAAAGAAGATTTAAAGACAAAAGAAAAAGAAAACAAAGACATCTTAAAAGCACTTAAGAAAGCTTTAAAAGATAAAGTCAAAGATGTTAAATTAACTGCAAGATTAAAAGATTCTCCTGTATGTTTGGTTTCAGGAGAAGGATTAAGTTTAGAAATGGAAAAGATTTTAAAGACAATGCCAAATCAAAATGAGATTAAAGCAGAAAAAATCTTAGAAATTAATCCAAATCATGATCTGTTTAAAGCAATTCATAAAATATTTGAAAAAGATAGCGATAAGATTGGTGAATATGCATCACTTTTATATCATCAAGCATTATTAATTGAAGGATTGCCGATAGAAGATCCAACTGAGTTTTCTAATAACTTAATCAAATTGATGATTGATTCATCAAAATAATATAAAATCAAAAAAAGTGAAGTTTAATTTAAACTTCACTTTTTGTTTGCTTATGAGGCCTCTTTAATTTACAAAATAAATTTTTTCTACTTCTTTTGGTGTTAAGCTAAACAATAAATTTAGCATATAAATTGTGACGCCTAATGCAAGTAGCGTTGTAGTAATAATTGTTAAAGAGTTGTTTTGTCCTGATATGGTGCCAAGAGTCGGATATAATAATCCTAAAAAATTATAGATGCTATGCAAAATGACACATAACCAAATATTTCTAGTTTTCAATAGAATAATGGCCCACATCATCCCTAGAATAAATGAATATCCAATTTGCATGATGGTTTGACCAAAACCAGCGCCTAATATATTAAAGATGTGCATAAAACCAAAGATAGCAGAGGATATGACAATGGATAAGAAAATGCCTTTTTTTGTGTTTGGAAATTGCTCAAGTAAAAATATTAAAATGACACCACGAAAAATAATCTCTTCAAAAAAGCCAACGCTTAAGCAAGATAAAGCGAAAAGATGTACCATATAAAGAGGCTCAGTTAATTTTGTGTTTCCCAGAAAAAATGAAACAAAAGGAAAATTATTAATAGATATGATTAACGCTGGTAGGATAACTAAAAGTGATTTTAAAAAAGGTTTATTGAAAGGGTTAAATATTTTGTGTCCTAAGTAATAAATAATAAATATGAAAATAATACCACCTAGAAATCTAAATAGAGTATCATTGACCATTTGAGAGGTTTCTTCATCACTAAAAAAAGTAATTTGACCAAATTGGATCATAAGCATCGCAATCAAACAGATGGAAATGATGAAAGCTATGACTAATTTTTTTTTCGACATTCCATATTTATTTAGCATTGTTTCAACTCTTTCATTAAATAAATTTTTATTGGAGTGCGTTAACTCATTAAGTTTATACTTGTCTGAGTTTAATGATTTGATTTGTTTTAAACTTGCGATATAACAAGTAAACACCAATGCACACCATGATTAAACTTAAGTATTGTGATGGCGTTGGGAATAAATTATATTGTGTTGTAATAAAAGGTAAGAAGCTTCCTCTATCATCCCCACGAATGAACTCAAGTAAAATTCTAAATACACCATAACCAATGAGATAAGTTTCAACTTCAACTCCCTTTAATTTCTTTATGTTTGTTAAAGCGAAAAATAAAGAAAATAAGAAGAAAGACTCAATTAACTGTGTAGGATAAATAGCCATGTTTGGATATAAGTCATGTGCATGCCCAGATGGGAAAATAACACCTAGAAAAGACTCAGTTGGAATGCCAAAACAACATCCTGCAAAAAAACATCCAATACGACCAAATGCGTGAGCAAGGACAACGCCTGTTATAAACGTGTTCATAATGTCTTTTACGTTTTTATTGTCATCTTTGTAAAACTTATTTAATAGGAAGAGAAAACTTGCTACTCCACCAATGAGTCCGCCAATAAACGTGAGCGAACCAAAAGTCAGTTTACCTTCTTTTATTGAATGGAAGATCCCATCAAAAAGAAAGGATGAAATCAAAGCAACAAATATGCTGCCTGCAAGTATAAGCAATAACTTATTGGTTTGTTGTCTAGAGTACCCGTTTTGTTTTTCAAACCGGTTCGCCATGTAGAAAATCATAAATAGAACACCTATGACAATCATTAGATCATACATTGGGATAGCATACTTAAATATTTCAGGTAATAAAAATGGATACACGTCATCATCTCCTTATATAAGAAAATTATACCATATGCATTTTAAAAGAAGAGATTTAGATGTGAAAAAAACTTTCATTTTTTAGATAAGTTAATGAATGAAAAACAACAGCGCTTGAATTTCGGCTTCAAGTGCTGTTGTTATCTCAGTTTATAATCAGAGTTTATAGTTTAGTTTTTATCATTTCAAGAAAGTAATTGACGACGGTAAAGTCTTGAGTTAATTCAGGATGAAACGCAGTTACAAGCATATTTTTTTGTCTAGCAGCAATAATCTTATCTTCATAGGTGGCTAGGATTTCAACATCTTTTTCTACAGATAGGATAAATGGTGCTCTAATAAAAGTCATTGGGATTCTCACTTGATTAAACTCATGATGTGTAATAAAACTAGCTTGTTGTCTGCCATAAGCATTTCTTGTGACGGTGATATCCATTAGTTTTAAAAAGGCGTCATCTTGATTTGAAATCTCTTTTGCGAGTAAAATCATACCTGCACATGTTCCAAAAGTTGGTATACCCGATGCAATTTGTTCTTTTAATAAATCCACCATATTAAGTTCGTTTAGTAGTTTATACATTGCGGTTGACTCTCCACCTGGAAGAATAAGACCATCTTTTTCTTTTAATAGATCTTCTTTATTTCTAATATAAAATGACTGTATGTTAAGGTCTGTAAGCTTATGTTTATGTTCTATGAAAGCGCCTTGTAATGCAAGAATACCTATTTTCACTAGATGCCCCTTTGGCTCATAATGAGTTTGATTTCATCTTCATTAATCCCAACCATGGCTTCACCTAAATCTTCAGAAACTTCTGCAAGTATTTGTGGATTGTTATAATTTGTGACGGCCTTAACAATCGCTAGAGCTCTTTTTTGTGGATTATTTGATTTAAATATACCTGAGCCAACAAAAACGCCTTCAGCTCCTAGTTGCATCATGAGTGCTGCATCTGCAGGAGTCGCAATTCCACCAGCTGCGAAATTTACAACAGGTAATTTTTTATGTTTGTGAACATATTTAATCAAATCAATTGAGACACCCATTTCTTTTTGAAGAACATATAATTCATCTTCACGAAGGGAAGCGACGTCTCTAATTTCTTTTTGGATAAGTCTTAAATGTCTAACGGCTTGGATAATGTCTCCTGTGCCTGGTTCACCTTTAGTTCTAATCATTGAAGCACCCTCAGCGATTCTTCTTAAAGCTTCTCCTAAATTTCTTGCTCCACAAACAAAAGGAGATTGAAATTGAGTTTTATCAATGTGATAGATATCATCAGCAGGAGATAATACTTCAGATTCATCGATATAATCTATATCGAGAGCTTCTAAGATTTGTGCTTCGGCAAAGTGTCCAATTCTAACTTTTGCCATAACTGGGATTGAAACTGCCTTTTGAATGGCTTTAATCAGTTTTGGATCACTCATACGTGAAATGCCTCCAGCAGCTCTTATATCTGCAGGAATCCTTTCTAACGCCATAACAGCAACTGCACCAGCAGCTTCAGCTATTTTTGCTTGCTCTGGTGTGCATACATCCATAATGACGCCACCCTTTAACATTTGTGCTAATTCTTTGTTTAATTGATATCTATTTTTATCCATAAGTATCCTTTCTGTTTTTCAAATCTATAGTATTAGTATATAATAATAACTGGTATTGTTAAATAACCAGAAATGCTAAATTACTATATACCAGATGAGGCGAATTTTATGACTAAAGGAAAACCATATATTTATTTAGATATTTATAATCATTTAAAAACGATGATTTTATCTGATCTTTTAAAAGAAGGCGATCGACTACCTTCAAAAAGAAAACTAGCAGATCACTTTAAGGTTAGCCCTCTTACAGTGGATAAAGCTTATCAGGAATTGATCGATGAAGGGTATGTTTATAGTATCGAAAAAAAAGGATATTATGTTTCAAGGAAACTAACAATCTTTTTAGATGAAAAAGCCGATAAAAAAATAAATTTAGTCTTTGAGACACAAAAAAAATATGAATATGATTTTAATACAAGTGATGTAGACACCACTCATTTTCCAAATAAGATATGGGCAAAACTAGCGAGAGAAGTTTTGAGTGAACATAAAGAAGCAATGCTCAACGATATCGATCCTATAGGATCTTATGATTTGAGAGTTGAAATCGCTAAACACTTAGATTTGTATCGTGGGATGCATGTCCATGAAAATCAAATTATTGTTGGATCTAGTAGTTCACAGCTTTTAAACCTGTTGATTGAACTATTGGGCAGAACTGAAATTTATGGGATTGAAGACCCTGCATATCCTAAGATTTATCATTTATTTAAAACTCTAGATATAAAAACGAATTATATTGAAATTGATGATTTTGGATTAGATGTTTATAAACTCAATCAAACAAACACAAGCATTGTCCACGTTGTCCCATCGCATCAATACCCCTTAGGAGTTTTAATGCCGATTCAAAGAAGAATAGAATTGCTTAATTGGGCTTATCAAAAAAAAGATAGATACATTATTGAAGATGATTACGATAGTGAGTTTAAATATCAAGGTAGACCAATATCTGCACTTCAAGGATTAGATGAAGGGGAAAAAGTAATCTATATGAATACCTTTTCTAAATCTTTAGCGCCATCTTTTAGAGTCGCTTACTTAGTTTTACCAATTCATTTGATGAAAAAGTTTAAAAATGTGATGCACTATCATAGATGCACTGTGCCTAATTTCGAACAATACATTTTATATAAGTTTATGAAAGAAGAGCATTTCACAAGACATATTCATAAAATGACAAAGATATATAAACAGAAATTAGATTTAATACTTGAGATGACAAAAAAGTATCCATCAATACGTATTAGAAACTATGAATCAGGATTACATTTTATCTTATCTATAAAATCTGTATTAAGTGAGGCAGAAATCCTAGATTTACTTCTAAAAAAGAATATAAAAGTTCAAGGGATATCTTCATTTAAACAAATTATTGATCAGAAAACGAAAACGGTTGAACTTGTCATTGGCTATTCAAGTTTAGAGGATAAACAGTTAAAGATAGGTTATCATCTTTTATTAGAATCTCTGAATGAATATTCTATGCAATAATTTTACATATTTAAATAAAATAATGCGTTCCTTTTTAGAATTCATGTAAATATTGATAGAATAGATGCGTACAGAAAAGGAAGTGTTGCAAAATGTTGCAGTTAAATAATATAACAAAAGATTATATGCTTGCAGGAAAACCATTCCCTGCATTAAAAGGAATAAATTTAAGTTTCAAAGAAAATGAATTCGTCTCTATTCTTGGACCTTCAGGATGTGGGAAGACTACATTACTCAATATCATTGGTGGCCTAGATAGATACACTGAAGGCGATCTTTTAATTGAAGGTAAATCAACGAAAAGTTTTAAAGATCAAGATTGGGATGCATATAGAAATGCAGCCATTGGGTTTGTTTTTCAAACCTATAATCTGATTTCACATTTATCAGTTTTAGATAATGTTGAAATGTCTTTAAGACTCGCTGGTATATCAGCTAAAGAAAGAAAAGAAAGAGCAACCAAGGTTTTAGTTGATGTTGGATTAGAAGATCATATCTTTAAAAGACCGAATCAATTATCTGGTGGGCAGATGCAAAGAGTTGCCATTGCTAGAGCATTAGTTAATAATCCAAAGATATTATTAGCCGATGAACCAACAGGTGCACTTGATAGTCAAACAAGTGAACAAATCATGGAACTTATCAAAGTCATTTCAAAAGATAGATTAGTCATCATGGTGACGCATAACTCTGAAATTGCTCATGAACATAGTGATCGTATCGTTCAATTATTAGATGGCTTAGTGACTGAAGATTCAAGACCTGCGAAACTAGAAAAAGTAGAAAAAGTAGAAAAGCTACAAAATAAAAAAACATCGATGTCATATATGACTGCGATTAAAACGAGTTTTAAAAACTTATTAACTAAAAAAGGAAGAACAATTATTACTGCTCTAGCAGGAAGTATTGGAATCATTGGGATTGCGTTGGTGTTATCTATTTCAAATGGGATGACATCTTATACCAATGATATTCAATCAGATGCACTTGCAGGATTTCCAATAACCGTTGATGAAGTTGTTGTTTCTTTTGGACCTCCAAGAGAAGTCACGAATCCAAGACCGGATTTAGAGTTTATTGATAAAGATGAATTTTATCCTTATGATTCGACAGCTAGTTTAGCTCAACATAAAAATGTAATCACCCCAGAGTTTGTTACATTTTTATCAAAGATGGATCCCAGTTTTTATAATTCTATTTCTTATACTAGAGGGTTAGTCCTAGACTTAGTTAATCTTTCTGATAATGGTTCTTATATTAAAGTGCCTACGACTAGTTCTGGTAATCCATTTTTTGGAGGAGGCTCATATTTCAACGAAATGCCTAACAACCAAACATTTATTGAATCACAATATGACGTGTTATATGGAGCATATCCAAAAAACTATGATGAAACAGTATTAATTGTCGACAATAGAAATAGATTGGACTTATCTCTTTTAGAAGCTTTAGGCATTAGTGTGGAAGACGATTATACTTCAGAAGATCTTATTGGAAGAACTTTTAAAGTTGTATTAAACGATGTTTTCTATAATGAAAATGCTGGTGTTTATACCGCAGGTAGTGATTATGAAAATATGTATAACGATTCATCTTCTATAACAATCAAAATCAGTGGTATTTTAAGAGTTAATGAAGATGCATCTTCTGAAATTCTAGATACAGGTGTTGGTTATACCTCAGCACTCACTGACTTTTTACTTGATTTAGAAATGAATTCTAATATAGTAGTGGCTCAAAAAGCGAATATAACTAAAAATGTTTTAACTGGACTTCCATTTAACACTCAAATCTCTTATAACCAAGTGATGAGAACCATTGGTGGTGATTCAACTCCGGTTGCTGCACAAATATATCCTGTTACATTTGAAGACAAGGATAAAATTAAAGACTACATCGATGAATATAATGTAGGAAAAGCAGAAGAGGATCAAATTATTTACACAGATTTAGCAGAAACAATTTCCTCAACAATTTCTTCATTGATTAATACAATCACAATCATATTAGCTGCGTTTGCGGCAATATCATTAGTTGTTTCATCTGTGATGATTGGCATCATTACTTATGTTTCAGTTGTTGAGAGAACTAAAGAAATTGGTATTATGAGAAGTTTAGGCGCTAGAAAGAAAGACATTTCAAGAATATTTAACGCTGAAACTCTCCTCATAGGCTTTACATCTGGTATATTTGGAATTGCTGTGGCATATCTACTCAATATTCCAATTAATCTAATTGTAGAAAGATTTATTGATGTACCTAACTTTGCCTCTCTACTCGTTACACATGCAGGATTCTTAATTGTCTTATCAACTGCACTTACTTTAGTAGCAGGATTATTCCCAAGTAGAATTGCAGCTAATAGTGATCCAGTGGTTGCGCTTAGAACTGAATAAATAATTTAGATAAGTTTAAGTATTTAATATAGATAAAAGAGGCACTTCACAAAGTGAAGCGCCTCTTTTTTGTATTAATTAATTTGTATAAATGTCATCATCAGTTACATCATCCATATCGATAATGATTTTCCCATCTTGAGATGCTCTTGGATCAATATGATCTTTATAGCGCTCTAATGAATTAGGATAATCAGGAATTAAGAGATAAGTTAAGACAATACCAAATGCAAGTCCACCCATATGGCCCCAAACACTTATATTACCACCTGCTGAAGCACTAATTAAGGTAAAAACTATGTTAATAATAGAAATCGTTCGTATCGATCTGATGCCCTGAGGCGTAAACCAGTTTGCTTTTAAGAAGGTCATAATTAAAAGTCCACCCATAATTCCATATAAAGCACCACTTGCTCCTATTGTGACAGTAGTAGGGGTACTTAATAACCAGACAGCAACTGATGAACCAAGTCCGCTAAGCATATAGATGATTCCATATCTTGTGCTACCTAAGATCTTTTCAGTGAAACTTCCCAAAAAATAAAGAAAGTAAGAGTTCATTAAAAAATGAAGAAAACTACCATGCAAAAACATGGCAACTAATAATCGATAATACTCTTTATTGTCAGTAACAAGCTTAGGAACTAACCCACCATTATTTGTCAATGATTCTGTTGAAAACCCACCATTAAAAAAAACGACAAAAAACATGATTGTATTTATTACGAGTAACACAAAGGTTACAGGGCTTTTTTTGAAATATAATTTTAGACGTTGTTCAAATGTCATCATTCACATCACTCCTCAATATGAGTTTACATGAAAACAGGAGAAAGATAAAGGAATTTGAAAGATTATGTTATTTCACGAATGTATCCAAAAAGATTGCATAATCATATTTCCTTTGATATAATCTCATTAGTCGACCGACCGTTCGGTCGGATAATCAAATACAAGGAGTATACCATGAGCAATTATAGTGTAAGAAAGCCTATTACAGTATTAATGGGGGTTTTAATTATCATCGTTTTAGGAGCCTATTCTTTAACAAAGCTACCTTTAACCTTATTTCCAGATATTAACCTCCCCTTTGTTGTCGCTGTGACACCATACCCAGGAGAAAACCCTGAGACCTTAGAAAAAGAAGTAACCAATCAGATAGAATCTAGTGTTGCCACAATTGGCAACTATAAAGAGATATCTTCAATGAGTTATGAAAACTTTGCAGTTTCTATCATTACTTTTGTTGATGGCACAAATATGGATAGTGTTGTTATTGAGATGAGAGAAAATCTAAATAACATTGCATTTAAAGATGGTGTAGGCAATACGCGTATCTTGCGTATATCGCCAGATATGCTGCCTGTCATGACTGTGACGCTTTTTAAAACTTATGATGAAGCATTAACAGATGAAGAAATACTCATTAAAAATACCGAATGGATTAACAAAGATATTTTGACTAGTCTTAATAGTATTGAAGGTGTTGCTGATGTTTCTATTTCTGGACAAGCTGATGTTATTTTACAAGTTAAATTAGATAGTGCAAAACTAACAACATATGGATTAACTCAAGACCAAGTTTTGTCTTTAATTGAAGAACAAAATACTGGTGGACTTGTTGGTGTTGCTCTAGATGAAGGCGAAATTAGAATGCTTTATCTTGGTAATAAGCCAAAAACACTTGATGAAGTTAAGAATTTAGCAATTACTTTTGATGGTACAAATGTAATTAAACTATCAGAGCTAGCAATTACTAATGGCATTGGTTATATAGACGCCTCAGAAACCAGTTATTCTAAAATAAATGGAAAACAAGGTATCCAAATATCATTTCAAAAACAAAATGATATAGGAATAACTGATGCAACATCAAATATTCTTGCTCAATTGGATCAAATTGTTGCTGATCAACCTGGCGCAGAATATATGATCTTACTTGACCAAGGAGAATATATTAATACATCCATTTCGACAGTTGTTCAAAATATTATTATTGGTGGTATTTTGGCAATCTTAATATTATTTGTTTTCTTAAAAGACATAAAACCAACTCTTATTGTTGGACTTGCCATTCCAATTTCTGTTATCGCTTCTTTTATGCTGATGTATTTTTCAAACGTCAGTCTAAACTTAGTCTCTATGGGTGGACTCGCATTAGCTATTGGTATGCTTGTTGATAATGCGGTCGTTGTTATTGAAAATATATATAGAATGATTGGTGAAGGAAAATCCAGAAAAGAAGCATCCATAGAAGGTGCTAAACAAGTTTCTGGAGCAATCACTGCATCAACGCTAACAACAG